>CAXMTQ010000032.1:0-5452 GCA_964196205.1 uncultured Desulfobacula sp. | reverse complement strand
GTCAAACTGCTTATCCATGCCCTGCCAAAAACAGGTCGTTGCAGCCGACGTAATAGTGATGCCGCGCTCTTGCTCTTGCTCCATCCAGTCCATTACAGCTTCGCCGTCATGAACTTCGCCTATTTTATATGATTTGCCGGTATAATAGAGGATCCTTTCTGTTACAGTGGTCTTACCTGCATCAATGTGGGCCATGATCCCTATATTTCTAAACTGACTTATATTTTTTTTCTTGCTCATTATATATTCAAGATATTAAATTTAAATTTTGTATAGATTCCATCTATGTAAGCCTACATTAATAGCTGATTGCATAATTTGTGTCAAGAACTGAAAATTTTCAAGATTCCATATATTACCCGGTCCGGTGAAGTTTACCTTATGTGCCCTATGCCCGAATGATTTTTTAAAAAAATTCACAGGCAACCCGGTCACATAAGGTAAACTCCCCCTCCACTGGACATTATAGTTTATCTAAAATATCCCTTGCAAATCATTTAGAGATTAAATAAAATTACAAATTTAAATATAAACCACTGAATATTTGCCACCGCGCCCAGTGGAAGGATGTTTACCTGGAGAGAGCATTTTGGATTTTTGCATTACAAACTCTTGATGACTGAAGCGGTTAAGCCGCCAAATTGTTTGAGGGAAGAATGACCGAGTTTTTGGCGGTCAGCGCAAGGAATTTAGAGATTGTTGCAATGTCCATCCAGCGAACGGAAGGTAAACATTCTGGAACGGGTCAGACCAATAAAACTTTATAGAGTACTGGTAAATATCCAAAAAAAATTTAGGAGTTAATAATAACCTATGATTCCAGGTTTTGAAAAACTTGTGGAAGAGAGAATTAAAAAAGCCCAGAAAGAGGGTGTTTTTGATAATCTTGAAGGGGCCAGAAAACCATTGAATTTGGATGACATGAATGTTCCTGATAATTTACGGCTCGCCCATAAAATACTGAAAAATGCTGGCTTTCTTCCCCCTGAAGTTGAATTGAAAAAAAAGATAACTCACACAGAGCAACTGCTTGAAACAGCAGAAATTGGTTCTCCCCAAAGAGTTAAAATACAGAAAAAACTCAATTACCTTTTAACCAAATTGAGCACAGCAAGGGGAGATCAACCCTGCTCACCAATGATGTCAGGTGTGTATCAAAACAGTATTATTAAAAAAATATCATGATTTCTAAAAATTCAAATGACAGCGGGCTTCCCAGAGGTATATATATAGCTTCTATTATTTTACTGCTGCATGTTGTTTTACTTACCGTGATAGGTAGTATCATTATTCTGTTTAAAGGGATGTATCAATTCCTGCCATGGATAATGGGAGGACTTGGTATTCTGATCACTGCAACTGTCTGGATTCTTTATCAACGCATGAAAAAAAATTCATCAGATATCAAAGATATTCTATCCATGCCGCAATTCCAGAACAGGGAGGTTGAAGTCAAATTTCTTGGCGGGATGGCCTCTTTTAAGATAGCACCTGAGACAAATCAGCAGACACTGATTGAACATCATGCTTTAAATAATTCAAACACGCCCATGATTGAAAATGATCTCAACAAAAAAGAGGAAAAAATTTTCAGGATGAAAGAGCTTTTTAAAAAAGAGGATATTATGGACAAGGAAGCGTTTGAAAAGGCAAAACAAGATATTTTGCAAGGATAGACAAATTCAAAAGGAGTTTATTATGAAAAAAATCAGACTGGCTCTTTTATCCGGGGGAATCTCCTCGGAAAGAGAGGTATCTCTTAACAGTGGCAAACAGGTACTGGAAGCTCTTGATAAGGACAAATATGATATTACCCGCTATGACCCAAAAACCGATTTAAAACAACTTGTAACTGATGCAGACTCCATTGATGCAGCCCTGATTATCCTGCACGGCCCCTTTGGAGAAGATGGAACAGTTCAGGGACTATTGGACCTGCTTGATATTCCCTATCAGGGCGCAGGCGTCCTGGGAAGTTCCGTGGCAATGAATAAACTTACAGCCAAACAACTTTATGATCATGCTGAGGTTCCAACCCCCCCCTATCTTGCTTTTACCATGAATGAAAAAATCTATACTTCCAGGGTTGTGGAGACATTAAACCTGCCATTGGTAATAAAGCCAGCCTGTGCCGGTTCAAGCGTTGGCATGACCATAGTCAAAGATGAGGCTGACCTTGAAGATGCATTTAAATTAGGTTTTCAGCATGACGACACCATTATTGTTGAAAAATACATCAAGGGAGTGGAACTGACCTGCGGAGTCCTGGGTAATGATAATCTTGAAGCATTGCCTGTTATTGAAATCATCCCGGGAGAGGGTCATGAATTTTTTGATTTTAATGCAAAATATGTTGCCGGAGAGACAAATGAGATCTGCCCCGCCCGTATTGATGACAACACAACAAAAAAGGTTCAGCAGCTTGCCAAAAAAGCACACCAAGCCCTTTTTCTAAAAGGATATTCAAGAACAGATTTTATACTTTGCAACAGTGAATTACAGGTTCTTGAAACCAATACAATTCCAGGCATGACTGCAACAAGTCTTTATCCACAGTCTGCCAAAGTTGGGGGATACTCTTTTACAGCACTTCTCGACAAGCTTATAGAGTTAGCAATTCAAGAACATAAAAAACAAAAATTAAGGAGATCAACATGAAAATTCTCGTGGTTGGCGGCGGTGGCCGTGAGCATACAATGGTATGGAAAATATCAAAAAGCCCTTTGGTGGAAAAAATATATTGTGCCCCGGGAAATGCCGGAACAAGCGAACTTGCTGAGTCTGTTCCCATAGGTGCAGAAGATATTGACGCTCTGGCTGCCTTTGCAAAGGAGAATGAAATTGATCTTACCGTGGTTGGCCCTGAAGGCCCACTTGTCAACGGTATTGTAGATGTTTTTGAAAAAAAAGGGCTCAAAGTATTTGGCCCAAGTAAGGCTGCAGCAAGACTTGAAGGCAGCAAGGATTTTTCAAAGCAGCATATGCTTAAATATGATATTCCCTGTGCCATGGGAAAACCCTTTACAGATGCAGCCAAAGCCAAAACCTATGCCAGAGCCCTTGGCGCACCCTGTGTGGTTAAAGCAGACGGACTTGCAGCAGGCAAAGGTGTCATTATATGTTCAAGTCTTGATGAGGCAGATGAGGCCATTGATTCCATGCTTAAAAATAACGCCTTTGGAGATGCAGGCAGAATTGTGGTTGTGGAAGAGTGCCTTGGGGGAGAAGAAGCCTCCTTTATTGCTTTAACAGACGGCAAAACTATTCTGCCTCTGCCAGAATCCCAGGATCATAAAAGAATTTTTGATAATGATGAAGGCCCCAACACCGGAGGCATGGGAGCCTATTCTCCTGCACCTGTACTGGATCACATGCTCAGGGAAAAAGCCATGAAAGAAGTCATGATTCCTGCAGTAGAGGGTATGGCTAAGGAAGGCACCCCATTTAAAGGTATCCTCTATGCAGGCCTGATGGTGGAAAAGGAAAAAATAAAAGTCCTTGAATTCAACACAAGACTTGGTGATGCAGAAACACAGCCTATTCTCATGAGACTGGAAAATGACCTTGTACCTCTGATGGAAGCATGCTGTGACGGCACCCTGCATCATTATTCCACAAAAATAGATCCAAGGGCTGCCATGTGTGTTGTAATATCTTCGGGTGGATATCCAGGCTCATATGATACCGGAGAAGAGATTTCAGGTCTTGATGAAGCCGGCAAAGTTCAGGATACTATTGTCTTTCATGCAGGAACTGCATTAAAAGATGGTAAAGTTGTCACATCAGGGGGCCGAGTCCTTGGAGTGACGTCCCTTGGAAACAGCGTTAAACAGGCCATTGACAGAGCATATGAAGCCTGCTCAAAGATCTCATTCAATAAACATTTTCTTCGCAAAGATATTGGTGCAAAAGCATTGAAAAGACTCTCCATACCACCACAGGTGGGAGTTATCATGGGAAGTGATTCAGATTTTCCTGTAATGGAAAAAACCCTCTCTATTTTAAAAAAATTTGATATTCCATATTATGTGACTGTCTCTTCTGCCCACAGAACCCCTGACAAAGCAAGTAAACTTGCCATTGAAGCAAAGGCAAAAGGCATAAAAGTGCTTATCTGCGGTGCCGGCCATGCAGCACATCTTGCAGGTGTAATTGCAGCTCACACCACACTTCCTGTCATTGGAGTCCCCATTGATTCATCTGCACTCCAGGGTATGGATTCACTGCTTGCAACTGTGCAGATGCCTCCTGGAATACCAGTATCCACCATGGCAATCGGAAAACCAGGTGCTCACAATGCAGGTATTTTTGCAGCCCAGATCCTTGGAGTTTCAGACCCTGCAATGGCAGAAAAACTTGCAGCCTTTAAACAGGAGATGGCAGACAAAGTTGAAGAAAAGGCAAAATCATTTGCATGACAAAAAAAAATATAGTTACTGTTGATTCAACAAATCCTGAAACTGATATCATAAAACGAGCCGGGAAAATCATCCAGAACAGCGGAGTAGTTATATTTCCGGCTCAATACCTCTACGGGGTGGCTGTCAATGCTTCAGATGAAAAATCTATACAAAGAGTCTTTCATATAAAAAAAAGGCCTGTTAATAATCCTCTTCTTGTCCTTATCCATGACCAGGATCAACTCTTAAGTCTTGTCAAATCCATTCCATCATCTGCCCAACTGCTCATGGATGCATTCTGGCCTGGAAACCTTACCATTGTATTCAACGCAAAAAAGAGTGTCTCCAGACTTTTAACAGCCAATACAGCAAAAATAGGCATAAGGATTCCAGCCCACCCAGTTGCAAAAGCTCTTGTTAAATATCTCAAATCTCCCATAACCGGCACCAGTGCAAACCTCTCCGGACAAAAAGGCTGCAGCCAGATCAATCAGCTTGACCCTTCCATTATTGATCATGCAGGTTTGGTATTGGATGCAGGAAGACTCAAAGGAGGCATGGGAACAACTATTGTAGATGTCACTGCTTCAAAAATTAATATCATCAGACAGGGAAAAATATCTACACCAAGTATCAATGAAATCCTTGACAAATTTTAAGTTTTCCCTTAAATTCAGCTTGATTTTCAGCAACACGCAAATTCATGCCGGAGTGGCGGAATTGGTAGACGCAGAGGACTCAAAATCCTCCGGACCTTGTGTCCTTGCGAGTTCAAGTCTCGCCTCCGGTACCAATCATATCAAGGCTTTCTATGGTTTCCAACAAAACCTATTTCTACTTAAATGCTAAAATAGCCCCACCATAGCCCCACATTACTATAAAACACCAATCACACTAAGCTCACTTTTTATCGACCGAACAAACTAAAACAAAAAATATTTTTCCCATACTTTTATCAATATTTTGACAACATTCCCTCAATCACAATAAATTCAACTATAAAAACAATTACCTTGAGAAAACAGGAGCAACCCATGACAGCTTGCACCAAG
>CAXMTQ010000031.1:11590-14671 GCA_964196205.1 uncultured Desulfobacula sp. | reverse complement strand
CGGCAAGAGATTCTACAGCCTTCATATAAACTGTATGTGTATTTGGTGAATACCGGCAAAGTGTAAGATGTTTTTTAAATTTTTATTAACCCTATAACAGGAATTGAGGTATCTTATGGATGTAACATTCTATGGCGCGGCAGGTGAAGTGACAGGGTCAATGCATTTACTCAATACAGGCACAGATAAAATTTTGTTTGATTGTGGTATGTTTCAGGGTCGCAGGAAAGAAAGTAAAGAAAAAAACAAAAATTTTCCTATTGATAGAAGCCCGGCCCACGGCAGATGCACTGGATTATATGCTGATGGACAGTGGGCATATCCAGGAATCAGACGCCCAGTATTTGAATTATAAGTCACTTAGATCCTTTTTGCGTCAATTGGAACAGAATAATGTAAAGCAGAACGTGTCTAATAAGGAAAGAAACAGCATCAAAAAAATGTTGAAAAAAAATAAGCATGAGCTGAATACGGAAACGATTTATAAACTTCAAAAACAGCATGAACTGGATATTATCACACCGCTTTATACAATGGAGGAAGCAAGACAGTCCCTGGGGTTTATTGATGGATATCCCTGCAATTATCCGATTACCATTGGCAAAGATACCACGGTAAAGTTCTATGTGGCCGGCCATATTCTGGGGTCTGTTTTTTCAGTCGTGACCATAAAACGAAATGATAAAACCACCCGGATACTATATACCGGAGATGTGGGACGGTTTGGAAAACCCATATTAAGAGATCCGACCCTGGTATTTGATGAGGAAGATCGTGATATTGATCTGTTCATTACAGAAAGTACCTATGGTGACAGAGAGCATGAGCCGGTTGAAGATCTGGGAAAAAGTCTTAAAAAAGTTTTGAATGATACATTTGAAAGAGGGGGTTCCGTAATAATTCCTTCTTTTGCTTTTGGCAGGACCCAGGAATTGATTTATATCCTTCATGAACTTTATGACAAAGGTGAAGTAACAAAACGTCCCATATATGTTGACAGCCCGCTGGCATCTAATATCACAAAAGTTTTTGGTGAACACCCGGAAGTCTATGATAAGGAAACCCATAAAACCTTTTTGGAAAAAGGCGAGAATCCGTTTCATTTTGATAAAATAAGATTTGTTCAGACAGTGGAAGAATCCATGCAGCTTACCCAGGACAAGACCTCCTCTCATGTGGTGATCTCTGCGGCGGGTATGTGCGAAGCTGGAAGAATACTCCATCACCTTCGATATAAGATACACGACCCCAAAAATACCATTCTGCTGGTGGGGTATATGGCCCAAAATACACTGGGCAGACGGATTGAGGAACTGGGTGCCCAGGTCGCCGAATCCGGGAATAGCGGGGAAGCACCTGAAATCAAAATATTGGGAAAAACCTATCCCTTACGTGCAAAAGTTGAAAAAATTAGCGGGTTCAGTGCCCATGGCGATAAGCATGAACTGGATAGAATTATTACAGGCTCAAATCTCCGGATAAAAAAAATCGGTATCGTCCATGGTGAAAAAGCTCAAAGCGCTGCTTTTTCAAGGCATCTTCAACAAAAAGGGTATGATACATTCATTCCCGGACCCGGTGATAAGATGTCCTTATAAATCGTTTTATTTAGCACCTGATCAAAAATTATCGGTTTTCGTTTGGGTTCTATACATTGACAAACCTTGAGCGGGCTAATCTGTCGGGGTTAAAATTTAATAATGCCATTTTTTTTTAAAGCACAGGTTAGTAAAAATCAAAAATCCTATTTAAAGCAGTTCAAATTGTACAGTTTTAAAAATATCAAGTGGGTTCAATGAAGATAGAAAGACAACATAAAATAGGTTTTTTCGATGTAGACCATCAATTGAAGTTGAGAGTTCAGTCTGTTGCCCGGTTTTTTCAGGAAATGGCCACTTTTCATTCAACAAAGATTGGCGCAGGGCCGGATGTCTTGTTTAAAAAAGGGGTTACATGGCTTTTAAATCGTTTGGAAATAGAATTTTTCCGTTATCCCGTGTTGGGTGAGGATATTAAGATCACAACCTGGTCAAGAGGATTTAAACGGTTTAAAGGATTCAGAGAGTATCAGATATACTCATCAGAAGGGGATATTGCCAGAGGGTCCAGTGTCTGGCTTTTTTTTGATTTCAAGCGAAATCGGATTTCAAAAATACCGATTGAAATTTCCGGGCTTTATGAGGTTGAAAAAGAGAAATATTTTGATAAGGAAATTGATGACTGGAAAACCTGTGGGAAAATTGTGCCGGAACAGCAAATGGATATCAGCCTCCGATATTCGGATTTTGATGTGAATGGTCATGTGAATAATACTATATATCAGGGATTTCTGGAGACGCTGTATCATCAGACAATCAAAAATAATGGAAAGCTAATCAAGAATATTAGAATCAGGTTCTGCCGTGAAATCGGTAAAGAAAAGAAAAGCATTCGAACAGGCTGGCATAAGGAAAATGGCGTATATCACTGCAATATTTATGATGATTCAATCCTTTACACGGACGCCCGGATTATTCCAATGGATTGAATAAGAAAGATTTAGCAAAGGAAGAAAAAATGGGACAGACATTTAAAATTTTGGCTAAAGACTTAAAGAAAAATTATTCTGCAAGCCTGTTTGATTTTAAAGATACATCAGAACTGGAACCAATAGACAGTATTATCGGTCAAAAAAGAGCCATTGAGGCCATTGATTTTGGATTGAATATGAAGGGCTCTGACTATAATATTTTTGTCACAGGCCTGGAAGGTACTGGTAAATCAACGATTGTAAAGCAATTGCTTCTTGAACATGCCCAAAAGGCTGAGACGTCGCAGGACCTTTGCCTGGTCAATAATTTTGAAGATGCGTATTGTCCCACCGTGATTGAAATGCCGGCTGGATCAGCCGTCTATTTCAGCCAGAGCATGATCCGGTTTATTGAAGTGATAAAGACTCAAATACCTGAGTTTTTTGAAACACCATCTTTTCAGGAAGAGCAGAGTATTGTTTATAAAGAAATCTCAGACAGACAAAAAAAATTATTTTCCGATATAGAACAGGAGGCTCAGAACCAGGGGTTATTTATTGTCAGGATGGAA
>CAXMTQ010000031.1:8244-11580 GCA_964196205.1 uncultured Desulfobacula sp. | reverse complement strand
AAAAAATCGCTGATGCCATAGAACCGGTTGAAGAGAAATTGCACCAGGCTCTTATTGAAATAAATAAGCTTGGTGAACAAGCGAAAGCTGAACTAAAAAAGCTGGTCTCTTCAAAAACAGAGCAGCTGATTTCAGAGCAGATTGATCCGGTCAGGTATTATTTCAAAGATTGTAAAGATATTCAAATTTATCTGAAAAATATCAAGGAAGATATTATCGATAATATTGCCCTGTTTCTCGGGGTTAAGACAGGGGAGGATGCAGAAGGCAAAAAGCTTTTTAGAATGACAGGGTCCTTTGTGAGAAGATATCAGGTCAATGTCCTTGTGGATCGAAGAAGGGAAAAAGGAGCGCCGGTTGTATTTGAGCCAAACCCCAGTTTTCATAATCTTTTTGGCAAAATTGAAAAAAAACCGGCAGGAGAATCTGTTGATACAGATTTTACAATGGTGCAGGCAGGTTCCCTGCTAAAGGCCAATAACGGTTATCTTATACTTAATATTGAACCGCTGTTAATGGATCTTCCGGTATGGGAATCTTTAAAAAGAACACTGCAGGACTCACAGCTTCGGATTGAAGAGATGCCGGGCCAGGCTGATTACGGCATGCCCTCATTAAAGCCCACACCCATACCGTTGAATGTCAAGGTAATCCTTGTTGGCGGGTATGATCCCTTCAGTATGTTGCAGAGTAGAGATTCTAAATTTAATAAGATATTTAAAGTCAGGGCGGATTTTGATTATGAAGCCCCGTTGTCAGATGAAAATATTTACAATTATGCCCGGTTCATTGCAAGGGTCTGTGAAGAAAAAAACCTGCTGAGCTTTACCCCGGATGGTGTGTGGGCAGTCATCGAATATGGCAGCCGAATGGTGGCGGATCAGCAAAAACTCTCTTTAAGATTCGGCCAGATACTTGGAATACTCAAAGAAGCTGATTATTGGGCTCAAAAAGAGAATGCCCGGGTGGTGTCAAAAAAATACGTGACCTGTGCACTCAATCATCACAGGTTTAGACATAACCTTTACGAAGAAAAGGTAGGAGAGCAATTTGATGACCAATCTGTTTTGATTGATGTGGAAGGAAAAGTAACAGGCCAGGTGAATGCGCTTGCGGTCTATGATATGGGTGAAATTGCCTTTGGAAGACCCACACGGATTACCGCAGAATCCTATATGGGAAAACCCGGAATTATAAATGTGGAGCATGAATCTGATCTTTCAGGCCAGACACATGATAAAGGGGTGATGATTGTTGCAGGTTTCCTTGGCAGAATGTTTGCACAAAAGTATCCCTTAAGCGTGAGTATCAGCATTACGTTTGAGCAAAGCTATGATGGTGTTGACGGAGACAGTGCCTCTTCTACAGAGTTGTATGCGGTTCTTTCCAGCCTGTCGGGTATTCCTATTCGTCAAGAAATTGCCATAACCGGGTCTGTGAATCAAAAGGGTGAAATTCAGGCCATTGGCGGTGTGAATGAAAAAATTGAAGGTTTTTATGATATCTGTGTAAAAAAAGGGCTGACGAAAAGCCAGGGCGTTATGATCCCGTTTTCAAATGTAAAAAATCTTGTTTTAAGAGGAGATGTTGTTCAGGCCATTAAGGAAAAAAAGTTTCATCTTTACAAGGTCAGAACCATTGAAGAAGGGATTGAAGTGCTTACCGGGATCAAAGCAGGCCATTGTGATTCAAACGATTGTTATCCTGAAGATACTGTTTTTGGCAAAGTTCAACAAAAATTGAAGCGGTATCATGAGCTGTCCATGCATTATGCAAAATAGGTAACTTTTATGTCTAACAAAAATAAATAAATCTGGAACACATCCGAATTAACATGCTTCAAGAATTGGCTGGAAAGAAATCACATATCCGCTTGAAAATGGAAATTTCATATACGTTGAACCTGTTAGAGAGGATTGTTCCTATCCGGTGAAAGTCAGTTTAAATCTTAATGAAATCAAAACTGATACGGGTCGGGGGAAGAAAAAATTTTTTGTTTTATTCGATCAATAGTTGCAGGATCAGGTTTAAACGGTATCTTTGGGGTTTGTGGTACAGGCAGCTCGTATGTATCAAAAAAAGGAGTGTCTTCAACTTTCATATTGTAAGCCATGACCATCAGAATTTCGAGATTGACCACATCCTCAATATTGTAAGCAAGAAGTGTTTCTAACGCCTTTTCATTTTGATTCTGCTTGTAATCATGCCAGAGCAGAACTGCAAAATATCCATCAACCCCACTCAAGTCTCCTCTATCAATTCCCATGGCTTTTTCACATTTCTTCAATCCACCTGAATATCCAAGGGATTTCAAGACATACCTTAGATCAATGTGTGCATGGTTTAATTTTATTCCAAAATAATTTTGAATAAAGGGCACATCAAAGGTTTTCCCATTATATGTTACAATAACACTGTATTTTTGGATATCATCAATAAAATCGTCAAGATTCTGTCCATTAATATAGTATTTAATGGACTTGCCGTCATACAGAGCAATGGTTGTAATGTCAAAACCCCATGAGTCCAAGCCGGTTGTCTCTATATCAATATAAGCTGTTGAATTCCTGAATGCTGAAAAAATACGCCAGTGCTGCGCTGCTGGAAGCAGTGAAGTAAAAAATCCCGGGTTACTGTTTTGCAGATTTTTTTTGGATATTTTTATATAATCTGCCATGGATTCATGTTTTTTGGGTGACAGTTTTTTCTGTGCTGTCTGGGAAAAATTTTTCCAGTTCATTATTCCAGATTCCCACAGTTGTCTTTCTGTTTTTTCCCCTATTCCAGGTATGTGTTGAAAAGAATTCTTCAGCATTAATTATTCTCCGGATGAATTGCTTTTTTCATCATTATAAAACCATCTGTTTATAAGTTTCATCAAGTTCCAGTTTAACAGCATTAGAACATATTCCCCTGCCATACAAACAAGTTTTTGACAAAACAGAGCAAACATAAAAACAAGTAGAAAATTTTTAAGAATTTTTTGAAAACTGTATATTTGTGCTTATATTCAATCTTATGATGTAAGAATAGTTTGAAATATTATGATTTTCAGGAGGACTTTAATGAACGAACAAACCCTGACTCTGCCTATTACCGGAATGAGCTGTGCAAACTGCTCGGCAAATATTACAAGAACTGTCAGCAAGCTGGATGGAGTATCAAATGCCAATGTGAACTTTGCAGCTGATCAGGCAGTGATATCATTTGACCCTTCAGGAATATCTCTCAATGAGATTATCAATAAAATTCAGGATCTGGGTTTTAAGGTTCCATTTGATCGAAAGGAGATACCTGTCACCGGTATGAGCTGCGCTAATTGTGCTGCTAATATAG
>CAXMTQ010000031.1:5002-8234 GCA_964196205.1 uncultured Desulfobacula sp. | reverse complement strand
TAAAAAGACTTTGGGCATTGTTCAGGCATCTGTAAATTTTGCGTCTGAAAAACTGCTCATTGATTATATTCCCTCCATAATCAGCATTGATGATGTTGTTGCCGGTATTAAAAAGATCGGGTTTGACCTGATTATTGCTGATGAAAATCAGGATGAAAAAGATGTTGAAGAGATAGCAAGAAATGCTGAAATCAAGGATCAGACTCAAAAATTTATTGTTGGTGTTGTTTTTGCCCTGCCTCTTTTTATCATGAGCATGTCCCGGGATTTTGGTCTCATTGGTTCCTGGAGCCACGCTTCATGGGTCAACTGGTTTTTCCTTTTTCTTGCAACACCTGTCCAGTTTTACACAGGGATAGATTATTACATCGGGGCATATAAAAATTTAAAAAACAGAAGCACTAACATGGATGTGCTGATTGCCCTTGGCTCCTCTGTTGCATATTTTTATTCCATTTCTATCTTACTGTTTTCTGGTCTTGGAGATCATGTCTATTTTGAAACCTCTGCCGTGATTATTACTTTGATAAAATTTGGCAAACTCCTTGAAGCCCGGACCAAAGGCAAAACAGGGGGTGCCATAAAAAAACTCATGGGACTTCAGCCCAAAACTGCTTTTATTATTGAAAATGATGTGGAAAAGGAAGTTCCCATATCAATGGTCAGGCTGGATGATATTGTTGTCATAAGACCGGGGGAGAGAATTCCTGTTGATGGTGTTATTATAGAGGGAAGTTCGACCATTGATGAATCCATGCTTACAGGAGAGCCTATTCCCGTTGATAAGACAAAAGAAGATTCAGTCACCGGTGGTACTGTAAATGGTGAAGGCCTGTTAAAATTCAAGGCCACACGTGTGGGCAAAAACACTGCCCTGGCCCAGATCATAAAACTTGTCCAGGAAGCCCAGGGGAGCAAAGCTCCAATCCAGGCTCTTGCAGACAGAGTGGCTGCAATATTTGTCCCTGCAGTCATAATCATTGCAGTAATTACTTTTGGAATCTGGTGGGGAGTAACAGGGGAATTTGTTCCTTCAATGATTAGGATGGTTGCAGTCCTTGTGATTGCATGTCCATGTGCCCTGGGACTTGCAACTCCCACAGCCATCATGGCAGGAACCGGCAAAGGTGCTGAAAACGGGATTTTATTTAAGAGAAGTGAAGCCCTTGAAAATGCAGCCAGGCTTGAAATAATTGTCCTTGATAAAACAGGTACCATCACCATGGGCAAACCCACAGTGGTTGACCAGATTCCCAATAAAGATGTTGATATATCTGCTGAAGAACTCCTGACTTTTGCAGCCTCACTGGAAAAAGGATCTGAACATCCAATCGGCAGATCCATTGTGACTTTTGCCCTGGAACAAAATCTCACTTTGATTGACCCGCAGAATTTTAAAGCTCACAGCGGTTTTGGTGTGGAAGCACAGCTTGATGATAAGGTTTATAAATTCGGGAAACCAGGATGGTTTGATCAGGATTCAATGCTGACAGAAGATATCAAACAATCAATTCTTGATCTGCAGAACAGGGGCAGGACTGTGATGGTGCTGGCAAAAGATAAAGATGTACTTGGTATAATTTCAGTCTCAGATGTATTAAAGCCGGAATCAAAACAGGCCATTGAAGAACTTCATGAAGAAAATCTTAAAGTTGTAATGCTTACCGGAGATAATCTGCAGACAGCAAGAGCCATTGGTGATGAAGTTAATGTGGATGAGATCAAAGCCGAGGTAAAGCCTGAAGAAAAATCAGGAGAAGTAGAAGTTTTGCAGCAAAACAGTGTAATGGTGGGTATGGTGGGAGACGGGATAAATGATGCACCTGCCCTTGCCATGGCTGATATAGGCTTTGCCATTGGCACTGGAACTGATATTGCAATTGAAACAGGGGATGTTATCCTTTCAGGCGGTAAACTGACCGGTATTCCAAAAGCCATTAAAATCAGCAGAAAAACCATTGCCACAATCAGACAGAATTTATTCCTGGCATTTATCTATAATATTATCCTGATACCGGTTGCAGCAGGAATTCTTGCACCTTTTGAAATGTTCCCTGAATTTTTAAGGCAGCTTCACCCCATTCTTGCAGCCCTTGCCATGGCAGGCAGCAGCATATCAGTGGTGACAAACAGCCTGCGCCTTTATAATGCTGATATAAAATAGTACCTGTAAAAAATCATGCAGCCCCACTTTTGGCTGAGGTTCCTGATGGAAAAACTTTCCTTGAAATTTTCAGAAAACATACCACACACCTGCTCTCTAACTTCTTAAATTCTTAATAATAAACATTAAAAGAGCGGTTCATTATTAGAACCGCTCTTAGTTTTAAAACTGCGTTATTTTATTGGGGGGACTATCCCAAAATTTTCTTTAAGTCACCTTCTGGAGTTCCATTAGGTGTCAGGTTATAATTTTTAACCAGCACATTCAGTATATTAGGTGTAACAAAGGCAGGCAGTGTCGGGCCCAGGTGAATATCCTTTATACCAAGATGGAGCAGGCTGTAGAGAATAGCAACTGCTTTTTGTTCATACCAGGATATGATAAAAGAGAGAGGCAATCCATTGACATCTGTATCAAAGGCTTTGGCTAGAGCTCCGGCTATCTGGACAGCTGAATGGGCATCATTGCACTGACCCACATCCAGGAGTCTTGGAATTCCGTTAATTTCGCCCAACTGGTGTCTGAAAAATTTAAACTTGCCACAGGCCAGGGTGAGTACGATACTGTTATCCGGCGTTTTTTCAACAAATTCAGTGTAATAGTTTCTGCTTCTTCTCGTTCCATCACAACCACCAACCAGAAAGAAATGACCAATGGAACCATCTTTTACACCGGCAACAATTTTGTCAGCAACTCCTAATACAGCTTTGTGACCAAAACCAACAAGAATCTCCATATCTTTCTTATCTTCACTATAACCAGGAAGTTCCAGGGCTCTCTCAATCAAAGGACCCAGATTGTTTTTATTTAAATGAGCCACGCCAGGCCAGCCAACGGTACCAGATGTAAAAATATTTTTTTTATAAGTGACTTTGGGTTTTTGAATACAATTGGAAGTCATGAGGATGGCACCCGGGAATTTATCAAATTCTTTTTTCTGGTTCTGCCAGGCTGTGCCATAATGTCCGTAAAAATGAGGAAAGCGTGTTTTTAATTTTGGATAGCCGTGTGACGGCAGCATTTCACCATGGGTGTAGACAATAATGTCTTTACCTGCACTAGCAGCAA
>CAXMTQ010000031.1:0-4992 GCA_964196205.1 uncultured Desulfobacula sp. | reverse complement strand
AGACCAGGATGGCCTTACCTTTCTTGGTACCCAGGGGAACTTTTGTGGGAACAGGATCACCATAAGCATAAGAATTACCAAGACTGAGGAGTTCCATTGCCCGAAGGTTAACTTTGCCACACTCAAGTACCAGACCAAGATAAGCATTTGCATCAAGGCTTTTATCTTCAAGAGAGGCAAGTGCCCTTTGAATAAATTCATAATTTCCTTCATCTTCCTGACCATGCTCTGCTGCATGATCTGTATAAGCAGCTGTACCTTTGAGGCCAAAAAGCAGCATATGCTGGAGAGATCTCAAATCAGGGTCAATATCAGGATCAGACATAAGCCCGTATGGTTTTGCCTGTTTCACCATCCCTTCAATGGAAGGTTTGAGTTTCAAGGTCAAACTGTCACTGTCCGATGCAATAGTTCCACCGGCTGTTTTTACACTTTTGATCATTTTATCTCTAAAAACTATGGATTCCTGGAGAAGATCTTCAAGGCGGTATGGGTCAAATTCAACATTGGTAAGGGTTGAAAACATTGCCATACAGACAAAATGGTTTGTTGCTGGATCACTGATCTTGACCTTTCTACCAGCAACAGCAGCAATGGAAATTCCTTTTAGGGTGTGGACTAATAAGTCCTGGAGTGCAGCGACTTCAGGAGTTTTTCCACAAACACCTTTGCTGGTACATCCTTTGCCACCTACGGTCTGTTCGCACTGGTAGCAGAACATTTTATAATCTCTTTTGCTTTTAGCTGCAAAAGCTTTATCAACTGATAAAATGGTAGGCAGCAGAGTAGATGCTGCAAGCCCCAAGGTACTTTTTTTAATAAAACTTCTTCTTGATACAGATTTTTTTTCCATTTAAAGCTCCTTTATTATTATACATTTTTTTGGACAACTGCTTTTTAAGCCATAATGCATGAAGCAAAACAGAAAATCCTTGATTTATATCAAGGTTTTGAAAATTTCATTAAAAAAAGAGGTCAATGCAGTTAATAAATTTTGAGGACAAGATTATCGCGATGGATAATCTCATCATAATGTCTGCTGCCAAGGCATGCTTCTATCTGGTATGTTTTTAATCCTTTTATCAAATCAATATCAAAAGATCTGTAATTTACCAGCCCGACTCCAATGATTTGGTCGGCAGATGTTTTAAATGAGACAGCAGCTCCCTCTTCAAAATCTCCTTGAACCGAGATCACCCCAATGGGCAAAAGGCTTTTTCCATTCTGCCTGACAGCATGAACTGCCCCGTCATCTATAACAATACTACCTTTTGGAGCTAGGGTATGAGCAATCCAGCATTTCCGGCTTGCCATTTTTTCTTTTTTTGGAACAAAATAGGTACCATAATTTTCACCTGCAAAAAGATGCAGCAGGATATCTGATATGTCACCTCTGGCAACTATCATTGGAATTCCTGCTGAAGTGACTTTCTGGGCTGCCTGAATTTTACTGAGCATTCCTCCGGTTCCAAGAGTTCCTGGAATCTCACTTGCAAACTCTTCAATCTCTTTTTTAAAATTTGTTACCCTGGGAATCAGTTCAGCTTCGGGATAGAGCCTTGGATCTTTATCATACAATCCGTCAATATCAGTTAAAATAAATAAAAAATCAGCATCCATTAAAAGGGTGATCATGGCGGCAAGATTATCATTATCCCCCAATTTTATCTCTTCAACCATGATGGTATCATTCTCATTGATGATGGGTACAACCTGCCAGTCAATAAGTGTATTCAAGGTATTTCTTGCATTAAGATACCGTTTGCGATTATCTAAGTCTTCAGCAGTTAAAAGAATCTGGGCAACTTTTTTATCACACCCGGTAAAACTTTTTTCATAGGCATTCATCACCCCGCTCTGCCCTATGGCTGA
This sequence comes from uncultured Desulfobacula sp., assembly GCA_964196205.1. Taxonomy (GTDB): domain Bacteria; phylum Desulfobacterota; class Desulfobacteria; order Desulfobacterales; family Desulfobacteraceae; genus Desulfobacula. The sequence continues at coordinate 3,120 of CAXMTQ010000031.1, read as the reverse complement.
AATTGCCTGGCGTTTTGGTATTTCCTCGGGGCGACGTTCCATCTCCATTTTACGAAGCCCGGCAGCCATGGCTCCCGATGATACCAGAATCACTTCAATGCCCTTGTCCATAAGGGTGCAAATCTGTTTAGATATGGATTCAATCACTTCAAGATTTAAAGAATTTTTTGCTGTGATCACATTGCTGCCTAATTTGACTACAACTCGTCTGGCAGTGATCAACCTCTGTTTTGGCATGGTAGTCTCTATTTTATATTTATCTACAAAGGTTTATGTATAAATGGTTTAGCTTTTTTGCCAGTATAATCTTTTACCATATGACCGTTACCCATCAATCGCCACTGGTAAATCATAAGGCCTTCAAGTCCCACAGGCCCCCTTGCATGAATTTTGCTGGTGCTGACACCCACCTCTGCACCAAGGCCGAATCGGAACCCATCGGCAAATCTGCTGCTGCAATTGACAAAAGCATCTGCTGTGTCAACATGATCCATGAAATAGATGGCTCTTTTTTCATCTTTTGTAACAATTACATCTGTATGACCTGACCCATAGTGGTTAATATGTTCCACCGCTTTATTCAGGGAGGAGACAACTTTAATGGATACAATCAAATCAAGATATTCTGTCTGCCAATCTTCTTCAGTGGCTGCTTCAACATCGATTATTGAAATAGTTTTTTCACATCCGTAAATTTTTACCTTTTGATTTTCCAACTCTCTTTTTAATACCGGCAGTATTTCCTGAGCTTTTCTTTCATGAACCAGGATGGTTTCTGTGGCATTGCAGACTGCCACATACTGACATTTGCTGTCTATGGAAAGATTAACTGCCATGGCAGGCTCTGCAAAACGATCAATATAAAGATGACAAATCCCGTCTGCATGTCCTAAAACCGGTATAATCGTGTTGTCCATGATATAACGCACAAATTTATTACTGCCCCTTGGAATAATCAGATCAACTGCTTTATCAAGCTTTAACATCTGGCTCACATCACTGCGTGTCTCAAGAAGTCCCAGCCAGCCCAGGGGCAATCCTGCATCAACACCTGCCCTTGAAATCACTTTTGCCAGGATTTGATTTGTGGCTGAGGCTTCACTGCCACCCTTGAGCAGTACACTATTACCGCTTTTTAAACATAGAGAAGCAATCTGTACCAGAGCATCAGGCCGGGATTCAAAGATAACACCGATCACACCAATGGGGCGGCTCACTTGAAAAAGTGTAAGCCCTTTATCCAATTGGGTTGCTCTCAATGTTTTCCCTACAGGGTCTTCCAACTGTATTAAACTTGTAATTCCTTCACAGGCTTCTGATAATTTGTTGCCATCAAATTTCAAACGTTTTAATAAAGGGGCTTCTATATGATCTTTTTGAGCCTGTTCAAGATCTTTTTTATTTGCTGCAATAATGGGGCTCTCATTCTCTTTTAATGCCTTAATAATATTTTCCAGAGCATGGTTTTTTATTTCATCTGAAAGTGCTGACATGAAAATTGCTGCTTTTTTACAATAAGAAGCAATCTGCTGGATATCCATTTTTCCCCTCTGTTTTGAGTTTACTACATCTATCTTTAAACAGTTTAATTTTTGATTTAACTATCTTACATTACCATTAAAATACAAGGTCAGGCTTTTGTTATCAATATTATCGTTAATAATTCCAGTTCCATTACACTTTTTGGCTCGATAACGTCAATATCAAAAGTCTGACCTTGATTAATAAATAAAAAAATTTATAATTTTATTGATACTTATTTTGATGTATCTTCGGGGCTTTACGCGGCGGTGCCTTGGCTTCCATGGCAGGTGTCCCCATCATTACTGCTCCTGCAACATCCAGTTTTTCAGGGATATCAAGAACCTGTTTCAAGGATGCTGGATTAAAAAAAGTAAACCACAATGAACCAAGGCCCAGATCTGCTGCCATCAGCATCATATTCTGGATGCAGGCAGATGTTGCCTGCAGTGCTCCGTGGGGTTGATCAAAATAACTGCCAAGTCCGCCTTTTTCAGGGTCATACACTACTACCATAATCAAAGGGCATTCTCCGATAAAATTCATTGGATATTTTTTAGCCCATTCTGGACCACCATTATCAGCAACAAACTGTTTTGCTTCAATACCACTCTTTTGAACCTTTGCTCTAACGTCAGGGTCAGTAATGGCAATAAATTGAAATGGCTGTTGATTAAGAGGGCTGGGTGCCCATTGGCCGGCTTCTGTAATGGCCTGCAATTGCTCTGGTGTAACGGGAATATTTTTAAATGCTCTGCAGCTTCTTCGTTTTTTAAATAATTCACTAAATTCCATGATGGTTATCCTTTCTTATAATTAATTGAATACTTTTACTTTCTATTTTTTCTCAGTTTTTCTTCGTTCATCATCCCTCACTTCACGGCGCAGGAGTTTTCCTACCTTTGATTTAGGAAGCATATCACGAAATTCAATATAACTTGAAACTTTATAAGAAGCAAGGCTTTCTCTGCACCATTTAATCAACTCAACTCCTCCTACACCCCTTGCATCTTCCTTTAACACTACAATGGCTTTTATCCTCTCTCCAACTTTTTCATCGGGAATTCCTATAACGCATGCATTGATTACCGTGGAATGATCCTGGAGAACTGCCTCGATTTCCGAAGCTCAGACCCTGTAACCCTTGTGCTTGATTACGCTTCCCGAAAATAGTGACTAACATTATCGATATCATGTTCCGACAATTTGCTTTTAATTTGAAAAAAGGAGCTAAGATCCTTGAAGTTCTCCCAGTATAGGATAGGTGCGCCCAGACACAAGAATCCGGGCAAAAAGCCTCATTTGGAGGTAAAATAGGGCTGTTTACCAGCCGTATCCCTCTTAAAAAGGCTTGAATTTTAGTCGCAATGCGCTCGTTGGAGTCCTGATTTTTAATTTTTTTGTTCAACATGTTATAATTGGCGGTGTGGGCTGATCTTGCAAACGTCTCATTTTACCATCTACTTCAATTTATACATTTTCAGTCTCTTCAGATCCCCTGATATTACTTCAGCCAGTAATGCCTGTTTTGGCTGTGGCATCGGTCACGGTTGATAGACAGAATGCTCACCCTTCTATTTCAAAATTTTAATCAGAAAT
>CAXMTQ010000030.1:0-14734 GCA_964196205.1 uncultured Desulfobacula sp. | reverse complement strand
CTACGGGCGCAAACAAATGAATCTTTTATCAAATTCATTTAAAATTGTCCATAAAAAAAATCATCTGGCTGCTTTACTTAAGTTTTGCAAAAAAAAATTATTACTTTCATCCATATCGTGATAGTGCTATACTATCGTTTTAAAAAATAGCTTAAGGATCATTTAATGGCAAAAAAAAAATTAAGTAGAAAAGATTTTCTGGTCCCTGTAAAAAAAACAAAAACTTCAAGTTCGAAAGCTCTTGTTAAGTCTGACCCCATTCAAAGTTATCTTAATGAAATAAGCAGGCACAGACTGCTTACAAGAGAGGAGGAAATTGAACTTGGAAAACGGATTCAAGAAGATGGAGACCAGGATGCCGCCTATATAATGACCACTTCCAATCTGCGCCTTGTTGTTAAAATCGCCCTTGACTTTCAAAGAATCTGGATGCAGAACCTTTTAGATTTAATCCAGGAAGGCAATATAGGTCTTGTGCGGGCTGTTAAAAAATTCAACCCATATAAAAATGTTAAATTTTCATATTACTCCTCATTCTGGATAAAAGCCTATATTCTCAAGTTTATCATGGATAATTGGAGAATGGTGAAAATCGGAACAACCCAGGGGCAGCGTAAACTGTTTTTCAGGCTGAAAAAAGAGAAACAAAGACTGATTGAACAGGGATTTGATCCAAAACCCAAGTTATTATCAGAACAGCTTGGAGTGTCTGAAAAAGAGGTAATTGATATGGATCAAAGACTTGCAAACTGGGACTTAAGCCTTGATGAACCACTGAAAAATGACTCAAACACGGAAAGAATTGAATTTATAAATATTGAATCTGATACATCTGAAGACCTGGTTGCCCAAAAAGAAATTGAAGATATCCTGCATACAAAAGTTGAGAAATTCAAAAAAACCCTTAATGATAGAGAACTGGATATTTTTGATAGAAGAATTTTCTCTGACAGCCCTGAAACACTCCAGCAGATAGGAGAAATTTACTCAATATCCCGGGAACGGGTAAGACAGATCGAAAATAATATTTTAAAGAAAATGAAAGCCTATTTTAAAAAAGATATGCCTGATTTTGATATGTATGATCACACTCAATAGCCTGCAATTTATTATAAGGTAATTCCAATTATGAAAAGATATTTTATCTATATTTTTCTCAATTTCATTCTCTTTTGTTTTGTAACTTCCTGCACACAGCTCAGTCAACACTCTTCAGAATCTCAATCTATTCAAAAAGAGTCAGCTAAAGAGGAAGAACATCTATCGGTAAACTATTTTTACCTTGAATCCCGCATTCATATTAAAAACGAAAAATTTAACAAGGCCATTGAATCCTTGCAGAAAGCCGTTGATCAAGATCAGGATTCATTCATATTAACCCGGGATCTGGTGCAACTGTATCTTAAACAAAACATGGACAAAAAAGCTTATGAACTTGCAGAAAACTTTGCTCAACAAAATCCTGAGAATGTGGATGGACTGCTTCTCCTTGTCCAACTCAAAAAAGACACCGTGGATGAGAAAGAGGTTGTTGCTATTTTAAACAAGATTCTACTGCTTGACCCGAAAAACAAGGAGACTTTTCTTCGTCTTGGCAAAATATATATAGAGGATAAGAGAGATGCTGAGGCTTTGTCTCTGTTCAAAGAGATGGTCAAGCAATTCCCTGATTATTATGTCTCCTGGTTTTATCTTGGTGAAGTCTATCTTGCTCAAAAACAGTATAAACTTGCAAAAAATCAATTTCTAAAAACAATTGAGCTGGAACCTGCCCTTGTGCAGCCCCGGTTTCAATTAATTAAGATATACAAAATTATAAATTTAACTGAAAACCAGGATAAGATACTGCAAGCCTATCAGAAGATACTTGAAATTGAACCTGATAATCATAGAGCGCAACTGGGGATGGGTTTATACTATTATAAAATCAATCTGAAAAAAAAGGCGACAAATATTTTCAGGGAACTTGGCCGGGAGGTTGGGAGCGGCTCCAGACTCATCATGGTTGCTGTGGATGAATATATTACCCACGAAAGATATCAAGATGCTGTAATTGTATTTTCCCAAATGCTTAAAGAGTACCCTGATAATTCAACTCTGAACTTTTTTACAGCCATGTCTTATGAAGCAGTTAAGAATTTCCAAAAGGCTATTTCCCATTATTTAAAAATCAAACCTGACTACTCCCAATATAAAAAAGCTATTTTAAACATCACTTTTCTATATAAAGAACTCGGTCAAGACCAGACAGCTCTGAAATTTCTTGAAAATAAGCATGAAGAGCTTCCAAATGATATTGATATTATGATCTATCTTGCCTCTTTTTATGAAAAAGAGAAAAGATATGAAAAAGCTGTCAAACTATTGCAAAAAGGACTTAAAGACTCTCCTGAAAACACTTCACTGTTATTCAGACTCGGTGCAATTCAGGATAAGGCAGGCTCTAAAGAAGAGAGCCTCAACATAATGAAAAAAATAATTGAGATTGATCCAGAGGATGCCAGTGCTTTAAACTACCTTGGATACTCATATGCTGACCAGGGAATTTTGCTTGATAAGGCACTTATGCTGATTGAAAAAGCCAATAAAATTAAACCTGATGACGGCTATATCACAGACAGCCTGGGCTGGGTCTATTATAAAATGGGGGATTATAAAAAGGCTGTAAAAATACTTGAAAAAGCAGTTGAGCTGACATCATTTGAGACCATTATATCTGATCACCTCGGGGATGCATATCTAAAGACAGATCAACTTAATAACGCGCTGAACACCTATCAGAAAGCATTGTCCAATGCTAAAGATGAGGACCAAAAAAAAGTTTTGGAACTTAAAGAAAAAATTGATATTTTAAAAAAAAAGATCAATGAATAGACAAAACTTTTTCAAAAACCTTAGTTTTATTGTCTGCCTGATCTCTATTCTCCAGGGATGCGCTTCTCACAGGCCTGAAACAAATCCTATGCTTGACAAACAAGCCCTGCATCTTTCAAAACAGGCAGAATCCTTTAATGAACACATCACTGCATGCAAGGGAACAGCCTGGGCAACACTTGAAACAGGCACAAAGCATGAAAAATTTAAAATTGCATGGGCTGTGGTCTTTCCCAATAAAATAAGAATTACTTTCCTGATATCTGCCAACCCAATAGAAACCATTATTGCCACAGGGGAAAAAATCACTTTTATTTCACATAGAGGGCAGCACTCCAGACACTCTTATAAATCAAAGGATCCTGACATGGAAAAGTATATCCATGTTCCAATCAAAATGTCTGAGATGATACTGATTCTACTGGGCAGATTCCCTGTAAAAGAGTTTGATGATGCCTATTTTGCAACATGGGACCCATCTTTGTCCACAATTGTATTAAAACAAAAATGGAGAGACACAAAACAGCATCTTCATTATAATGATAAAAAAAATATTGATGGCATCTGGCTGGAGGATTACACAGGACAACTTGTTTATAAAATCATGACCAGAGAATATAAAAAATATGGTTCAGATAATATTCCTGCAATACTTGAAATCAAAGATAATAACAACAGAAAGCTGACTCTTGAAATCACAAATTTCATTGCAAATCCAGCAATAAAAGAGTCAATCTTTACGTTGACAGAAGATGGATCATGACCATTATTAATATGATTTATTAACAATAGTTCTCAAAGGAGATTATATAGATGATTCATGACAGTGTTGACAATGCAAAAAAAGGATCAAGCTGCCCATCACAGGGTGGTCAGCAGGATATGGCTGCACGGCAGAAACTCGAAGATGAAGCAATTAAACTATCCCTTTCGAAAATCAAGCATAAAATATTTGTTTTAAGTGGAAAAGGCGGGGTTGGAAAAAGCAGTATCTCTGCTAATCTTGCAGCCAGTCTTTCCAAAAAAGGATATAAAACAGGCCTGATGGATGTTGATGTTCATGGCCCATCCATTGCCCATATGCTGGGTCTGACAGAATTGCTTGACATTTCTGAAAGTAAGCTTCTGATACCAAAACAGATTAATGGAAACCTTAAAGTGGTCTCAGTCCAGGCATTGATGCAGGACAAGGATCAGGCAATTATCTGGAGAGGCCCGGCCAAAACAGGTATGATCCGGCAATTTGTAAGTTCTGTGGATTGGGGTGAACTTGATTTTTTAATTATTGATGCCCCTCCCGGGACCGGTGACGAACCCCTGACAGTTGTGCAGACCATTCCCGAAGCTCTGGGTATAATTGTCACAACACCCCAGGAAGTTGCTCTGGCAGATATAAGAAAATCCATCTCATTCTGCAAAACAGTTCATTTAAAAACCCTTGGAATAATTGAAAACATGGCTGGTTTTAAATGCCCACACTGCAACGAACCCATTGATCTCTTCAGTTCAGGTGGTGGTGAGAAAACAGCAAAAGCTCAAGGTCTTACATTTCTTGGGTCAATACCTTTTGATACAGATGTAGTCATTTCCGGTGACAGTGGAGTACCCATAATGCTGCAGGATAAAGAGACCCGGTTTTCAAAAGGTTTTGATACCATAGTGGAAAAAATTATTAAACAATTGTAACAATATATTGAATGACAATTTAAAAAAAGCCAGGGAATTAAAGGATCTGCTTAATCTTCGGGAGAAGGAAAACCTTTGTTCCCTGGCCTGTTTCAGCCATACAGCGAGCAGGCGTCACAAAGAACAATTTAGAAATAACGAATACCGTCAATCCTTTTCAGCAGATTCAGACCGGATCTTAAATTCCCTTGCCTTTACAAGATATATTGATAAAACCCAGGTTTTTTCCCTGATAAACAACGATCACCTTACCCACAGAGTACTTCATGTTCAGCTGGTTTCAAGGATTGCAAGAACCATTGGCAGATATCTTGGATTAAATGAAGACCTTATTGAAGCTGCAAGCCTTGGGCATGATATCGGGCATACTCCCTTTGGTCATGATGGAGAGCGTTTTCTTTCAAAACTCACCCATGAGCATGGTGCAGGGTTTTTCCATCATAATCTTCAAAGTATTCAATTTCTTGATAAAATCGAAAAAAACGGTAAAGGCTGGAATTTAACTCTTCAGACCATGGATGCAATTATCTGTCATAATGGAGAAGTCCATTCAAAAAAGCTTTTGCCCAGGGGAAAAAGATCTTTTGAAGATTTTGATAAAATGATGGAAAACATGAAAAAAAAGAGATCCTGTGATGAAATTCCCATGACCATGGAAGGGTGTGTAGTAAGGATGGCTGACACCATAAGTTATATTGGCAGGGATCTTGAAGATGCCATCAGATTAGGGCTTGTAAAGAGGCAGGATATACCGGAAGTTTGTATAAAAACACTTGGCAAAACAAATGGAACCATAGTATTCAACCTTGTAACTGACCTGATTTCAAACAGCCTGAATCAACCTTTTATCGGATTTTCCCAAAACATCTCCATTGCCTTAAAAAAGCTTAAAGCATTTAATTACAAATTTATTTATAAAAATCCTGTTATAAAAAAACATATATCTTCCATTGAAGATATTTTCTCTTTTCTGTTTGAAAAACATCTAACAACTCTTGAAAAAGAGAATGAAGAATCTGATATTTTTTCTTATTTTTTAAATGGGATGTCGATTCAATACAGAGAAAACACTTCAAATCCAGAAATTGTAAGAGATTATATCTCAGGCATGACAGATTCATATTTTATCCGCCAGGCCCCGGAGTATTTAAGACCTGTGTCTATTGAAAATGTTTAACAACCGCATCTACCGCAGACATCATGAAAAAAAAGGTCTTGTATCTTTTGATATTACGGTCAAAGAAACTAATCTGAATATCCAGGCCCAAACCAATTTAACTGATATTGCCATAAAAGCTGTATTAAACTGCCGGAACTATATTGAAACCTATATAAAGCTTTATCCTGAATTTGCGGCATCCCTTGTACCTTTAAAGCAATCAGAAACTGCTCCGAAAATAATCAGGGATATGATAAAGGCTGGCAAATTAACCGGTACAGGTCCCATGGCATCGGTGGCAGGTATTGTTGCAGAACAGACAGGCAAGGCATTATTGCCATACTCCAGGGAAGTTATTGTGGAAAACGGAGGTGATCTTTTCATTAAATCAGACACTGAAACCATTTTCACTGTTTATGCAGAAAACACACCCTTTTCCATGACATGCGGCATACTTGTAGGAAAACAAGATACATCTTATGGAATATGCACATCTTCAGGAACTCTGGGGCATTCAAAAAGTTTTGGCAAAGCTGATGCTGTAAGTGTATTGTCTGACTCATGCTCTCTAGCCGATGCAGCTGCTACCGCCCTTGCCAACAAGGTAACAAAAGCAGGTGACATACAAAAAACCATTGACAGAGGCAGGGCTATCCCCGGAATAAAGGGCATTGTAATCATTAAAGGAGAAAATATTGGATTGTGGGGTAAACTTAAGATTGTCAAACTATGAAATTTTATTTTTATAATATCATCCTTTGGTTGATAAAAAATATCAATTTTAATATAACATCCTGCAAAGGTTATTACAGAATAGATAATTTTCACCAACAAATAAGTTGGGGGAGTTTGTATTTTGTAATATCCTGTGCAATAGCAAATTGATTAAAGGAGGAGACAACCATGCCCGGGTTTGAAATATTTGGTGATGAAGAGAGAAAAGAAGTAAACGATGTGCTTGGAACAGGTGTCCTTTTCAGATATGGCTTTGAAGGGGCAAGAAATAATCATTTCAAGGCTTTTGAATTTGAAAAAAAACTTTGTAATATTACAGGGTCTAAATACAGTCATCTTTGTTCCAGCGGTACGGCTGCCCTTTGCACAGCTCTTTGTGCATGCGGCATAGGTGCCGGAGATGAAGTTATTATTCCGCCTTTTACCTTTGTTGCCACATTTGAAGCTGTTATCAATGTTGGAGCAATTCCTGTTTTCAGTGATATTGACGAAACTCTATGTCTTGATCCCGATAAAATTGAAGATGTAATCACCTCCAGAACAAAGGCCGTGGTTCCAGTTCATATGTGCGGTTCCATGGCAAGGATTGATGAAATTAAAAATTTTTGTGATAAAAAAGGATTAATTCTCCTTGAAGATTCCTGCCAGTCCATCGGAGCCACATATCACGGGAAAAGCCTTGGCTCTTTTGGACTTGCCGGATGCTTCTCCTTTGACTCAGTGAAAACCATAACCTGTGGTGAAGGCGGCGGCATAATTACAGACAGCAAAAATGTATATGAAAAAGCTGACCAGTATGCTGATCACGGGCATGATCATCTTGGAGGTGCTGACCGCGGTGCAGATGATCATCCCATCATGGGAACAAACTATCGAATCAGTGAACTTAATGCTGCCGTAGGAGTTGCCCAGCTGAACAAACTGGATCAAATTATTGCGACTCAAAGGAGAAATAAACTTGCAATTAAAGATGCCATGACAGACCTGCCTGATGTCAGTTTCAGATATATTCCTGATGCAAAGGGAGATTCAGCAACCTTTTTAAGTTTTTTCCTGCCCACTGAAGAGCGTGCAAGGCAGATTGCCAAAAACCTTGCTCAAAACGGCGTGGGAAGCCCATACTGGTACGACAATAACTGGCATTATTATAAAGAGTGGCATCATTTGAAAGAGATGAAACGCTCAGGCAAACTCGCCTTTGAGCTTGCAGACAACCTCCCGGACTATAAAAATCTTGTACTTGAACAATCTGACAATATCATGAAAAAAACCATCTCCATGCAGATCATGCTGTCGTGGAGTGACGAAGATATTGAAAATAGAATTCAAGCCATTAAAAAATCTTTTAAAGGATAACAAATGTTTAGAAATTTTAAACTGGTTCCCAATGTAATATTTGGCCGGGGCTGTTTTGCACAGCTTGATGAAATTGTAGAAAAGCAGCGTGACAACAAAGATTCATGGGTTGTATTTGTCATGGATGACGTCTTTAAAGGCAAAGATCTAGAAAAAAAATTACCCCTGCATGAAAAAGATATGCTGCTGCGGGTTAATGTGGATGATGAACCAAAAACAGAATATGTGGATGAACTGACTCTTAAAGTAAGAGAATACTCTTCATCACTTCCCTGCACTGTTATAGGAATTGGCGGCGGCAGCACCATGGATTTGGCCAAAGCAATCTCCTTGATGCTGACAAATAAAGGCTCCTCCATCCTTTATCAGGGATGGGACCTGATTAAAAATCCTGCCATCTGCCACATGGCAGTTCCAACTCTTTCCGGAACCGGAGCTGAAGTCTCAAGAACCGCTGTGCTGACAGGGCCGGAAAAAAAACTTGGGCTTAACTCTGACTTTACTGTATTTGACCAGGTTATTCTTGATCCGGAACTGACAAAAGGTGTTCCAAAAGAACAGCATTTTTATACCGGCATGGACTGTTATATTCACTGCATAGAATCCCTTGAGGGAACTTTTCTCAATGAATTTTCCAGATCCTATGGGGAAAAATCTCTGGATCTCTGCCGCCAGGTCTTTCTCGATGATCATCCAGATAGTGCTGATAAGCTTATGATGGCCTCTTTTTTTGGCGGTATGAGTATTGCCTACTCCCAGGTCGGGGCCTGCCATGCACTATCCTACGGGCTCTCCTATGTTCTTGGTACACATCATGGGATAGGCTGCTGTATTGTATTTGACTATCTTGATGAATTTTATCCTGAAGGAGTCAAAGAATTCAGGACTATGATGGAAAAATGCAATATTGAACTTCCCAGGGATCTTGTTAAAAATCTTAAAGAAGAGCAGATTGAAACAATGATTACTGTAGCCCTTGGTCTTGAGCCTTTATGGGAAAACTGCCTGGGAAGAGAGTGGAAAAATATCATGACAAGAGATAAAACAAGGTCTCTCTTTTTAAAAATGTAGAACTGCCAGGGGCAGTCTTGGTCTTCCGCCAATATTTGCCCGCAATACCCTAAAGGGCAGAAACTAAAATATGAAAGAGTTATGAAATTTAAATTACTCTTTCATATAAAGGAATTTTCATGACAACAGCTGTAATACCATCAAGATACGGGTCAAGCAGGTTTGAGGGGAAACCTCTATCACTTGTTGCCGGGAAACCCATGATACAACGGGTTTATGAACAGGCAGAAAAATCAAAGGCTGTTTCAAAAACCATTGTTGCAACCGATGACAAACGAATATTTGATGCTGTCAAGGCATTTGGGGGAAAGGCTGTAATGACCTCTGACAAATGTCGTTCAGGAACTGACAGGGTCGCTCAAACTGCCGATATTTTAAATCTTGATCCTGATGATATTATTATCAATATCCAGGGAGATCAGCCAATATTCAACCCTGAAACCCTTGAAGAAATGATTGCACCTTTTGAAAACGACCCCGGTCTTGTCATGTCCACCCTTGCTTTTAAAATTCAGGATAAAAGGGAAATCACTGATCCCAAAGATGTAAAGGTCACCTTTGATAAAAATAAATTTGCAATGTATTTTTCAAGGGCGCAGATTCCCTTTCCAAGAGATAAAGATACAAATGCTGAGTTTTACAAACACCTTGGTTTTTATGCCTATAAAAAAAAATTTCTCGACAAACTTGTTAATCTTCCCACAGGAACCTGTGAACACATTGAAAAACTGGAACAACTGCGAGTGCTTGAATTTGGTTATAAGATCAAAGTGGTTGTTACCCAATATGACTCTCCTGAAATAGACCTTCCAGAAGATATTAAAAGAATTGAGGCTAAACTTTAACAAAACCCACTAAAAAAAATGAAATCCCATGATAAAATAATTCATACCACCTGCAATACCCAGTGGACAGACCTTGAAAAAAGAATTTTCAGTGAGTCACTGTGGATGGAACAAGACGGACATAAGATTATCATTGTAGCACCCAAAAACACACCTTTGTTCTTAAAAGCAAAGCATCATGGATTTAAGGTATATGGGATTGAATTCAGACGATTGTCCACAATAAAAGATTATAACTTATTAAAAAATATTTTTTACAATGAAAAACCAGATGTTGTAAATACCCATGGAGATAAAGATTCCGGAATTGCCCTTTATGCTGCTAAAAATGAAGATGTACCTTTAAGAATTCTTTCAAGACATACCAGCACCCATGTAAAAAATTCCTGGTATAATAGAATCACCTATAAAAAATTGTGCCACTATATTTTCACAACTGCTGACTATACTACCAAACACCTTCAAGAAAAATTAAAAATCAATCATATGCGGATCTTTTCTATGCCAAACGGCATTACTCTGCCTGACAGCCTGTTAGATAAAGATGAAGCGAGAAAGGCTCTTGCAGCAGAGATTGAACTTGATCCAAAAACAAGATTCATTGGTTTTGCCGGAGAGATTTCAAAAAAAAAAGGTGTTTCAACAATTCTCAGAGCTTTTAAAAATATCAGGTCTAAACTTTCCGGCTATCATGTTGTAATAGTAGGTGAAGGGAGCAAAAAATATCTCGATTTTCTTCATAACCTGGCAAAAGACCTGCAGATAGAAAACAGTGTACATTTTGTCGGGTTTAAAGAAAATATCTGGCCATATTATAGGGGCTTTGACTGTAAGATTCTGCCATCTAAAGAGGTAAATGGTATCCCTTTTGAAGGAATTCCCCAGTCACTCTTAGAAGCCATGTACTGCTCCTGTCCGGTAATTGGTTCTGAAAGCAGTGGCATTATAGATATTATTGAGCATGAAAAAACAGGTCTGCTGTTTAAAACACAAGACCCATTTGACCTTGCCGATAAAATACTGCAAACACTGCAAGATAAAACTGCCACAAAAAAACGTGTTGAGACAGCACATGAGCTTGTAAAAAATAAGCACTCAATTGACACAATGGGCAGAAATATTATTAGGATTTACAGGCTTCACCAGATCAAACTGAACCACCAGCCTTTTTAACTTTTGGAGTATTTCTGTTTTGTTCAAGCTATTATTTAAAAATCTGGAAAAAAAAATTACAAGAATATCTGCCATGGATTATGAACCTGCTCTTTTTTCATTGGAGTGGCTGCTGGTTCTGATCTCGTGGGTTTACAAGGCTGGTGCAGGGCTAAGGCTGCAGATGTATCAAACTGGTCTGTTAAAATCCAGGCGACTGCCCTGTTTTGTTATCTCCATTGGCAATATTATGGCAGGCGGGGCAGGGAAAACCCCCATGGCTATTTATCTTGCACAACTTTTAAAAAAAATGGGTAGAAACCCCGTTGTTATCAGCAGGGGCTACAAAGGCACCTTTGGGACCGGGGCAAAAATTGTGGGTGACGGCAAAACTGTTTTCCTCTCTGCAGATACTGCAGGAGATGAGCCCTATATGATGGCAAAGAGAAAAATATTCCCTGTTGTGGTGGGAAAGGACCGATATACAGCAGGGACGCTGGCCATTAAAGATTTGAATCCGGATATGATCATTCTCGATGACGGATTCCAGCACTTAAAACTGAAGAGAGATATAAATATCCTTCTGTTTGATCATGACCGACCTCTTGGGAACAAAAAAATGCTGCCGGCTGGAAGACTGCGTGAAACCCCTACGATGTCAAAAAGCCCTGTCCATAACATTATTTTTACAAGAAGTCCTGAAAAGACAGACGCTGACCAAAAAATGGACAATACACAAACTTTGGAACTTTTGGAACAATATTCAGATATTCCCTGTTTTAAATCCTTTCATACTCCTTCTCTTTTTAAATTAATTCTATCCGGCAAAAAATCATCTGAGTTTCCCAAAAAGGCTCGCGACTTAAAGAGTCTTGATATACTTAAAGGCAGAAACGCAATTTTGTTTTCCGGCATTGCAAATAATAGAGCTTTTGCAGCAGATGTGCGCAAGATAGGGTGTAATATACTGGATCATCTTGAATTTAAAGACCATTTCATATATAAAAGCTCAGATATCCAGATGATACAAAAAAAAACAAACAGCCTAAATGCAGATATGGTTGTTACAACTGAAAAAGACTGGGTAAAGATTGGGCATGATATTGAATGGAATGTAGATGTTGCTGTGATAGGAATTAATATTAAATTTCAAAATCCCACACAATTTGAATCTTTTTTAAAAACTCAGATTAATCCATGACAGAAGAAAATATATATAAAACAATTAAATTGTTTATCTGGCTTTTGGGCAAACTTCCAATGGGAGTGGCACAATTTTTTTCAGACAGCATTGGGATTTTATGGTTTCATGCTGATGCGCGGCATCGAAAGATCACCCTGAAAAATCTTGAACAAGCCTATGGCAAAGAGCTATCCTCTGATCAAATTCTAAATTTGGGGAAAAGAGTTTTTAAAAATATTGCCAGTATATTGTTTGAAGTTGCATGGTCAATCCATCTGGATAAAAAAGAATTGATGAAGCATTTTACTATCAAAGGAGTTGACAATGTAAAAAAAGCCCATGAAAAAGGAAGGGGTGTTATAGCTGTTACCTGCCATATGGGGAATTTTGAGCTGCTTATCGCAGGTTTTGGAGCAGCAGGATTTAACAAGGGATATGGCGTATATCGAAAACTTGATTTCAAACCAATGGAGAGACTCATCCTTGAAATCAGACAGAGATTTGGTGTTCAAATGATTCCGCTAAAAGGTGCTTCAAGAAAAATTGATTCAATTTTGAAAAATGGAGGAGTGATGGGGACACTTCTGGATCAGAATGTTGACTATTACCAGGGTCCTTTTGTAAATTTTTTCGGAAAACTGGCCTGTACCAATGATGGTTTGGCATCAATGGCCTTACGGACTGAAGCGCCTGTTGTTCCCATGTACACTGCCAGGAAAAACAGAAAATTTATTATTGAGTTTCTACCTGAACTTAAATTGCAGAAAACCTCCGACAGAATAAAAGATATTGAAAATAACACACAAAGTTTTACATCAGCCATTGAATTTATGGTTAGAAAATATCCTGACCAGTATTTCTGGGTACACAACCGCTGGAAAACAAAACCATATTGTGTTTATCCTAAACAGGATGCTACAGGATGCTAATTTCCTCAACTACTGTGTTGGAAAAATTATCTATTTTGTAACAACCCGTCAGCATTAGATCAAGGATTGAATGAATAAAACAAAGTTCATCAAATTAAAGGACAGCAGCCGGGCACATATATTAATACGTGCTGCCAACTGGGTTGGTGATGCCATCATGACCACTCCGGTTATAAGGGGTGTCAGGCGCAATTTCCCCAAAGCCAGGATAAGCATTCTGGCAAAACCATGGGTGATCCCTGTATATGAAAATAACCCATACATTGATGATATCATTGTTTACCAAAACCAGACACGTCATAAAAAAGGGATAGGAACCCTGCGGCTTTCAAAAGATATAAAATCCTATAATTTTGACCTGGCTGTTTTAATGCAGAATGCATTTGAAGCAGCGCTAATAAGTTTTTTTGCAGGAATCCCAGAACGTCTCGGATATAACACCGATGCCAGGGGATTGCTTTTAAACCGCTGCATAAAACTTGATCCTGCGTTAAAGAAAGGGCACCTCATTGATTATTATATTGGAATACTAAAAGGTGCCGGTCTTAAAGATGACGGCAAGGAAATAGACCTTTTTATTACACAGGCTGAAAAAAAAGAGGCAAAAAAGATTCTCCAAGAGAATTTAATTGATCCAGAAAAACCTGTGATAGGAATTAATCCAGGTGCAACAGGAGGAACTGCCAAAAGATGGTTTCCAAAAAAGTATGCAAGCCTTGCCAGGCAGCTCTCTGACACCATGGGAGTGAAGATAGTTATTTTTGGCGGGCCAGGCGATGAAAGACTGGGACAGGAAATAGCTGAAGAATCTAATGGTTCATGTGTCAACCTTGCTGGAAAAACAAGCCTGAGGCTGGCATTTGCCCTTATTGAGAACTGTTCTCTATTTATAACCAATGATTCAGGGCTCATGCACGCTGCTGCTGCTCTCAAGGTCAATCAGATAGCCATTATAGGATCCACCGATTACATTGCAACCGCACCTTCAAACAGCAACAGCAGCATTCTTCGGGTACCTGTCTCCTGCAGCCCCTGCATGAAGCCTGAATGCCCCATTGATCATAAATGCATGTCCCTGATTTCAACGGATATGGTATTTCAAAAAGCCATGGAAATACTCCATGAGTAAACAAAAAAAAATTCTCATTGTAAAAATGAGTGCCATTGGAGATGTCATTCACACTCTGCCTGCATTGAATGCCATTCGAAAACAATTTCCTGATGCCCGGATAACATGGCTGGTGGAGGAGGCTGCCGCTGACATAGTTTTAGGCCATAAAGCATTGGACAGGGTAATTGTGTCCAAAAGAAAACAGTGGATAAAAGAGCTGTTTTCTCTCAAATGTGGCCCTGCTATAAAAAACATTCGAAATTTTCTAAAAGAGTTAAGGAATACAAAATATGATATGATCATTGATTTCCAAACACTGTTCAAGAGTGGGGTAATGGTCATGCTTGCAAGAGGAGACAGAAAGATCGGATTTAATAAAGGCATGGATCATGCTGAAAGTAGTCATATTTTTTATAACGAACGAATCCCTCCGGTGAGCATGGAGATTCATGCACTGGAAAGAGGGCTTTTACTTTTAAAATCCTTAAACATACCCTGTAAGAAAATTGAATATGATCTGCCCGTCACCAATAAAGAAAAACTCAATGTTGATAACCTTTTAAGGCAAAAAGATATTGATCCTGAAAAACCAATCATATGTATAAACCCCCAGGCTACATGGGAGACAAAATT
>CAXMTQ010000029.1:0-15014 GCA_964196205.1 uncultured Desulfobacula sp. | reverse complement strand
TAGTCAAGCCCAGGTCCCCATAAAGGCTGTACAATAAGTCCCATGGCACCGGGATCAGTCCTTTCAAGACATTGGTTTAACACTTCTTCTGCTGCAATACCCATGTTTCTTGCCAATTCCACCTCTTTATGTGCAAACTCTTTTTTAAACCATGTTATCATCCAGAACCCCCTGAAAATCTCAACTTCAGGATTATAAAACCCTGAAGCACAGGCAGGATAGGAAGGCAGGTATTTTATGGGCTCAATATATTTTTCAGATAAAATTTGAACAGTTGCTGTGGTACCAAAACTCAAACTTGCCATTTTGGGATTAATCACCCCTGCCCCCAGAGTTTCACACCCTTTATCAGACCCGCAGGCAATTACTGGAATCTCCTTTTTAATGCCTGTTTTTCGTTCCGCCTGTGAAGTAATTTTACCCAACATTTCCCCGGGCTGTACAAGTATTGGAAGTTTATCATCTTCAACAGGAAACATTTTTTTTGACAGCTGATGTTTTTTTGCCCAACCTTGAGTTTTATAATTAAAGGGAACATGACCGACTTGGGAAGCCACAGAATCAGTGAAATTTCCTGTCAACCTGTGATTTAAAAAGCCTGAAATCTGCAGATATTTACATGTTTTTTCCCATATTTCCGGCTGATTCTGCATTATCCAGTTGCATTTTCCCTGGCATTGAATATCATCTATCTTTTTTTTTACTCCCAAAGCATTCAGGCCTGTACTTAAAACTCCTTTCTGCCCCCAGAGAGGTTCAGATTTTCTTTGATCAAGCCACAAAATTGCAGGCCGCAGAGGAACACCATTGTCATCTACATTTATCATGCTTGCCCGCTGTGTTGTCACTCCAACTCCTGCTATGGCTTTAAACAATTCAGGATTTGATGCCTTAAGCTTTTGACACGCTTTAACAAGGCTTGTCCAATAGAGTTCAGGATCCTGTTCCGCCCATCCAGCCTGCTCACTAAAATAGGGTTCATACTCTATCTGCACCCTTGCAACCATTTCACCTGTTTGAGAAAAAAGAATGGCTCTAAGACTCTGGGTGCCGCAGTCAATTGATAGAATGACATTTTGCTGCAAATCAAAACTCCTGTTTTTTTAAAGGTGAGCCATAAAAAGTCTTCCAAAGTTTAATATAATCTTTTTTCTCCTGGTCCCATCTTCTATTATCCCATGACAAATATGGCCTGCACAGGGATTCAACCCTCTCTAAGATATCTGTTCCGCCCTGGGAGAGAAGTAATCCAATTCTGACTCTGCGCAGTAAAAGATCACTAAGATGGCATATATTCTCATATTCAGCAGCATAAACAATTTCCGCCCAGAGAGTTTTTGTCTTGTCAATGGACAGAAAAAGCTTTTCATCATAATTTCTGATTTTTTGACAGCCTGAAAACCCATAACGACCGGTCAATCTTTCCTGGACATCTTTTGATAAATTATTCCATTTTTTATCACTGCTTTTATCAAAATTTTGTTTTTTAGGTCTTTGTTCCATATTCATATCTGCCGGCCTTGGCAGATATGGTTTTGCAGCCTTTAGTGCATCTTTGGCAAGCAGTTGAAAAGTAGTAAGCTTTCCTCCTGTGATGGTTATCAATCCCTTATCTTTCCATACAACATGTTCTCTGGATTCCTTGGATGCAGACTTGTTTTTTTTGCTCAAAACCGGTCGAACCCCTGCAAAAGAAGATATGCACTCTTTTAAAGACAAATCAACATCAGGCAGGATATACTTTAAACCTTCCATTAAATAATCAGCCTCATCCATTGTAACAAACGGTTCTGCATTTATATCCTGATCATGGTCAATATCGGTTGTACCAAGAACAATACAATTTTCCCAGGGAAACAGAAAAACAGGTCTTAAATCTTGTGGGTGAATAAAACTTACAACCTGCTTTAGAGGGAATTTTTTTTGGGGAAAAATCAGATGGCTTCCCCTTAACGGCCGTATATGCAATCCTTTTTCTGGACTTGGATGAAGCTGTTCTGCAAAAGCTCCTGTAGCATTGACAATCACCCTGGTTTTAATTTCAAATACTCTGCCTGTTTCTTCATCCCTGATATCAACTCCTGCAATGTCTCCCTTTTGATCTCTTTTTATTCCCTCTACTTTTGTATAGTTCAAAGCTTTGCCACCGAGAAGTTTTCCTCTATCAATCAACCGTAAAACAAGCCTTGCATCATCCACCTGGGCATCTTTAAAACCAACAGCCGAGAGAAGGTTTTCTCTTCTAATCCCAGGGATTTGCTCAATGGCCTGGGTTTTTGTATAAATCTCATGCTGTTTTTTCCCTGCCATAACGCTGTAAATAGAAAGACCTATTTTCATGGCAATCATGGAAGGGCCATAATGGCCAAACAGAGGCATTATATACTTTAAGGGAGTTACAAGCCCGGGATATGTTTTCAGTAACAATTCACGCTGTTTAACAGCCTCTTTTGTCAATAAAAACTTACCCTGCTTAAGATAGCGCAATCCTCCATGAACCATTTTTGAAGATCTGCTTGATGTGCCCCAGGCAAAATCCATGGCTTCAAGCAAAAGAGGTTTCCATCCTCTTTGCACGGCTTCATAAAACACGCCAGCTCCAGTAATACCGCCGCCAATCACAATAATATCATATTCATTTTTTAAATCAGAAAAACTCATTCAATTCACACCGTGTTTCATGGCAATTTTTTCAAGCATGACAACAATGCCCGATGCAATTCCATACACAATATCAATATCGGCATTCATATCAGCTGATGAATCAAAGAAGAGATGAAGGTCTGATTCCATCTCATCCTCTGGTTTCCAGTAGCATATCAGCATGGGAAGTTTTGGCAGAGGATAAAGCACCAGTGATATATCAGACTCATAGTGATTTTCCACTTTTTCACCATTAAAAAGAGACATTAAATCTTGAAACAGATTTGTATATCTATCTGCAATCTGTTTTAAAGATTTTTCTGATCGTTTAGCAAATAATCCACTCTTTTCACGACCTTCTTTAAGCTCCCTGAGCGGCACCCATTTCCCTGTCAGAGGCACACCCTTGCAACACAGTATATACCGTAGAACAGGAGTTGCAATCCAGAGATTAATATGAATATCCGAGAACATATTGCCTGATGCATCAATGGAAAACTGCTTGCCAAAAATCCTGATATTGAGCTTCTTGTTTGAAAAGGTTCCCCCAACTCTTTGGGCTGCCAGCCTTAGATCGCAGGATTGAATCTCATTTTTTAAATCTGACAGCATGGACTCACGGTATTGCTCCTTTGTGATTTTTCTCTTCTGTTTACCCTGATATTGATCAAGAGTCTCACGGCTTAATGCAGGACATTGATTAAGGAGCTTATTCCCTAAAAAGACTTTTGAAGCAAAAGCAAGACAGGTTTGTTCATTGCATTTTCTGCAATTGGATTTATCCAGAAGCTTAAAAACTTCCATGGCATTGGCAAATTCACTCATATCTCTTTTCTCTTTTTTTAAAAATTTTTCTATATTATGATATTTTAAGATAACAAATACAAGATGACTCATTTAAAAAGAGTGCCAGACTTTACAAAAAGTGTGCATAGTCTTATATTATTGCCTGATTAACAAAAACCTGTAAACCATTTGGAGCATATAATTGAAACAGATAATAGTTCTTGCAACAACCAACCAGGGAAAAACAAGGGAAATCAATGCGCTTTTAAAAGGTTTTCCAGTTGAGATAAAAAACCTTAATGATTTTGGTCAAATCCCTGAAGTTATTGAAGATGGCACAACCTTTGATGATAATGCATATAAAAAAGCTTCTTTTACTGCACGGGTTTTAGGATATCCTGCCATGGCAGATGATTCAGGGCTTTGCGTTGAAGCCCTTGATGGTGCGCCGGGAGTCTGGTCTGCAAGATATGCAGGCGAAAATGCCACAGATGCTGACAATGTTAATAAAATGCTGGATGATTTAAAGGATAAAGATAACCGCAATGCAGCCTTTAAATGTGTAATTTCCATTGCTGTACCCACCGGAGCTGCCTTGACCTATGAAGGGGAGTGTCAAGGTGTTATAACCAAAGAACCTGTTGGTGACAATGGTTTTGGATATGATCCTCTATTTTTCTATCCTGAATTTAATAAGACATTTGCCCAGTTGAGTATTCAGGAAAAAGGAAGGGTCAGCCACAGAGGGAAGGCTTTAAAAGAGATTGCAGATGAGATGGATAAAATTATTGAGTGGATTGATATTAATATGCCAAAATTTGAACAGGTGGAGTGTAAAGGAGGATAAATCATGGTTTCATCAAAACAAAACTTATTTACAGATTTTCAGAATATTGTAAAGAAAAACAGATCCTGTCGAAGGTTTGACAACTCCCATAAAATTGATGAGAAAACTTTAAAGCAACTAATCGGCCTTGCCCGCAATTGTGCCTCAGCCGCCAATATGCAGCCTTTGAAATATGTTATATGCTGTGATGAAAATAAAAACTCAGAAATCTTTTCCTGCCTTGGCTGGGCAGCTTATCTTAGAGATTGGAAAGGCCCTGAGAAAGAGGAGAGGCCCGGGGCTTATATTATCATATTGGGAGATCACAATGTATCTGACAGATTCTGGTGTGACCATGGTATCACAGCACAGACCATGCTTCTCGGGGCAAGATTCATGGGGCTTGGCGGCTGCATGTTTGCAGCCATTAATATCAAAAAGATTAAAAAAGCCTTGAACATTGCCGAGCACCTGGAACCCAAACTTGTGCTGGCTCTTGGAAAACCAGTGGAAGAGATACAGATTGATGATATTGGCAAAGATGGAGATATAAAGTACTGGAGAGATGAAAATCAGGTCCATCATGTTCCCAAAAGAAAAGTGGAAGAGCTTATTACAGGAACATGGTAAAAAAAGAATAATTAAGAGAGAGAACCCTCTTTAATTTAAAAATTCAACAAACATTAGAAAAAATCAGATGAGCATATAGACAATGAATGATAAAACAGATTACAGACTTGTAAATATTCAGAAAAAAGAGATAAAACTGCGGCAGCAGCGCCATGAAATAATTGTCAGTGATTCTGAAAAAGCCCTGGACATGATACTTGATGCAAAGTCACCTGCCACTTTGACACAATCTTTTCCTGACCAGGACTTGTACTATTTAATGCATAAAATCGGACCCTATGATTTTATTCCTGTCCTCTCCATGGCAACTTCAGAGCAGTGGGAATATATTCTCGATGTGGAGGTGTGGGACAATGACCGTCTTGATATTGAATATATGACAAAAATATTTGATGTTTTGTACAAGGCTGATCCCCATAGACTTTTGCGGTGGGCTGTAAAGGAAAAACCAGCGTTTTTTGAATTTTACCTGTTCAAAAATATGGTGGTTAAAATCAGGGAGCATGATGAACAGCCTCCAGAAGATTTTGATGATTATATTACCATTGATGATAAATTCTATTTTAGATTCCCTGAAAAACCAAGAAACAGGGATGATGAACCTTTAAAACCTAAAAACAGACAGGAAGCGTGGGAATTAATAGAAAAAATGCTTAAAGCTGTGGCTGAAATGGACCTGTCAGTATTCCATGGACTTTTGCTTGAAACCGAATCTGTACTGCCCTCTGACATTGAGGAGGAGGAATTCCGTCTTAAAAACCTGCGGCTTGCTGAAAAAGGTTTTTTACCATTTCATGAAGCCATAGGAATTTATCAGCCGACCAAACTTGATTCCCTGCGAAAACGACCTGATAATTTATCGCTTAAGCAAAAAGAGTATGACCCTGAAATACCTCTGCCTCCTCAGTTTTTCTCACAATTTCTCAAAGGGGATAATCTGTTTGTCAAATCTTTGGAATTGTTTGATGCCCAACTCACCCTCACTATTGAATCAGAGCTTGCTGCATTGATAAATAAAATCATCTCGGCAGACAAAATCAAACTTAAGACAAAAGAAGATCTTGAAAAAGCAATTGTAAAAACCTGTGATTACCTGAATCTTGGTCTTGAAATCATATTAAAAGGGGAGCTAAAACCTGAACTTGCACGGGATGTAATCTTTAGATATTTCCTGGAAGATATTTTCAGAACAGGCTCAAGAGCCGGCATTAAACTGAAAACAAAAGCTGTTAACTGGTTTAAGCAGAGTTTTACAAACAAAAACAATCTTCCCTTAAGTTTTCTTGGGGAAAATTTCCTGGGTGTTATTGGCGGCCTGTTTCTTGACCGGCCCTTGTATTTTGATAATTATGCATCAGGAAAACTATACACAAACTTTAAATCGCTTGCAGATATCAGCAAGACCGATCATGTATTAGAACAGATCATTGCCACAGATACAATCATAGGCAAACTCAATATTGATATTAAATCTTTTAAACTCGGCATTTTAACTTATAAAACACTGATTTTAACTTTGTGGGCAAAAGAGAGATTAAAACTGCCACTCAATCTTGAACCCATTGATATAACAATCTTTAAAGATTTTTTTAAAGCTTTATTTCAAAAAGCAGAATCTGAAACAGATGATCAAATCCAACTGAATGACCTTATTTTCTGGGTATCAGAAACAACAGGGATAAAGCAGACAGAGCTTACAAAACAGTGCGTTGAAATTTTAACAGATCTGATAAATGAACTTGAGGATGAGTACGCCGCAGTGGATTGTGAAAATATTTACCCGCGGTTTATCCCCCATTTTTTATTAACAAAGAGTTGAGTTATGAGATATGAGTTATGAAAAAAAACTTGCACCATTCTAATCTCATTGCTCACTACTCAAATCTCACTACTATCATATAATCCAAGGATACAAAACTTTATGGACAAAGAAAGTACAAAGGGACATTTTATAGAATCAATTATCAGAGAAGATATAAAAAACAATAAAAACAGTGGCAGGGTCAATACCCGTTTTCCGCCGGAACCAAATGGATATCTCCATATCGGGCATGCAAAATCCATCTGCCTCAATTTTAATATGGCAAAAAAGTTTAACGGCAGGTGTAATTTAAGATTTGATGACTCCAATCCTGCAAAGGAAAAACAGATCTATATTGATTCCATTAAATCAAGCATCAGATGGCTTGGCTTTGAATTTGAAAATCCTCTGTTTGCATCTGATTATTTTGATCGCCTATATGATTTTGCAATTGAACTGATTAAAAAGAACAAGGCCTATGTCTGCAGTCTTAAAGGCGATGATATCAGGGAATATAGAGGAACTCTTACTGAACCGGGAAAAGACAGCCCATACAGGCAAAGGTCAGTAGAGGAGAATTTAGGTTTGTTTGCCAGAATGAAAAATGGTGAATTTGATGAAGGTGAACACATTTTAAGGGCAAAGATTGATATGAAATCGCCTAATATCAACCTTCGTGATCCCATAATTTACAGAGTTAAAAAAGCGGCCCATCCAAGAACCGGTGATAAATGGTGTATATACCCCATGTATGATTTTACCCACTGCCTTTCAGATTCCATTGAAGGCATTACCCACTCTCTGTGCTCCCTTGAATTTGAGGATCACAGGCCTTTGTATGACTGGACCCTTGATGAACTTGAAACTCCATGCCATCCACAGCAGATAGAATTTGCCAGAATGAATATCAACTATACAATTTTAAGCAAAAGAAAACTGCAAAGACTTGTTGATGACAATCATGTGCAAGGCTGGGATGATCCAAGGCTGCCAACACTTGAAGGCATGAAAAGAAGAGGATATACACCTGAATCCATTAGAAACTTTTGTAATGCCATTGGTGTTTCCAAAAAAGAGAGCCGAATTGATATGGGACTTCTCGAATCCTGCCTTCGCAATGACTTAAATGAAAAAGCTCCAAGAGTCATGGGAGTTTTAAAGCCTTTAAAAGTTATTATTGAAAATTATCCTGAAGATAAAACAGAAGAACTTATTGCCAAAAACCATCCGCAAAAAGAGGAGATGGGAACAAGAACAATTACCTTTTCCAGAGAAATCTATGTGGAGCGCGATGATTTCATGGAAGATCCTCCAAAAAAATTCTTCCGCCTGGGACCTGGAAGGGAAGTCAGATTAAGATATGCCTATCTTGTAACATGCAATGAGATCATCAAGGATAAAGACGGCAATGTAATACAGCTACTTTGCACATATGATCCTGCAACAAAGGGAGGCAATGCGCCCGACGGAAGAAAAGTCAAGGGAACTATTCACTGGGTCAATGCAAAAGAGTGCATTAATGCAAAAGTGAGACTCTATGACAGACTTTTTAAGGATGAGGATCCTGAAGAAAACAAAAAGGATTTTATAGACAATTTAAATCCTGAATCTCTACAGGAACTTGAATCATGCAAATTAGAAAAAAGCCTTGCCAATGCAGAACCTGAAAAGGTTTATCAGTTTGAAAGAGTTGGATATTTTTGCCGTGACAATCAGGATTCAAAGATCAAAGATGCTGCAAAAAGCAGCCCTGTTTTTAACAGAACCGTAACCATGAGGGATGCCTGGGCAAAGATGTCCAAAAAAAAAGCCTGACAGACCAGAAGCATTATCCACCAGTGAACAACGGTACTGGAAAATTGTGGAAACCATGGGGGATGGGTTGAGTGAGATTGACCTGATGGCTGCCTGAAAATTTTTCTCTTGACTTATAAAATGTCATTCTATAGGTTGCCTTCTTAAAGGAGAAATCATGAATTTTTACAAAACAGACAGATCAAATTTTTATTATTTTTATTATTTTACTGATGATTTGCCTGTTTTGAGCTGATATTTAAACTAAATTAAAAGCCGCAGGCAGAAAGCCTGCGGCTTTTTCTATTTTAAGGTCCGGGCTTTCACAAGATCTGTGCAAAGGAGAAAGCCATGAAACAGACCTATGATATAAATGTAAAATCGTTTAAACCTCTTATTTCACCTGCAAGTATTAAAAACAAACTGCCAATACCTGATGATGCAGTCAAGACAGTAATCAATGGACGTCACGACATTGAAAACATTCTGACAAAAAAAGATAACCGCCTTCTTGTTATTGCAGGGCCCTGCTCCATTCATGATACTGATGCTGCGCTTGAATATGCAGAGAGGATGAAACAATTAAAAAACAGGGTAAAAGAAAAAATAAATATTGTTATGCGGGTATATTTTGAAAAGCCCAGAACAACTGTTGGCTGGAAAGGATTAATAAATGATCCTTCTCTTGATTCATCCTACAATATTAATAAAGGATTAGAAAAAGCAAGGTCGCTTTTGATAGAAATTAACCGCCTGGGGCTGCCTTGTGCCACTGAAATTCTTGACCCCATAACCCCTCAATATATTGCAGGTCTTTTATCATGGGTTGCCATTGGAGCAAGGACAACAGAATCTCAAACCCATCGGGAGATGGCAAGCGGACTTTCAATGCCGGTTGGATTTAAAAACACTACAAACGGAAGCCTGGATTCTGCTGTTAATGCAATGCTGGCTGCAAAATCACCCCAGCATTTTCTTGGGATAAACCCTGAAGGTTATTCTTCCATGGTAACAACAAGTGGAAATACTTTTGGTCATATTGTATTAAGAGGAGGAGTACATCCAAACTATGATCCTCTTTCAATCAAAAAAGCCATGGACAAGCTTGATAAGAAAAAATTGAACAACACAATTCTAATTGACTGCTCCCATGATAACTCAGGGCAAAAACACAAAGGACAGTCCTTTGTGTTTAAAAGTGTGCTGGATCAGCGTATTGACAGTAATTCCAGCATAATTGGAATGATGCTCGAAAGCAATCTGTTTGAGGGGAATCAGAAATTTTCACAAAATTCAGAAATGCTTAAATACGGTGTCTCAATTACTGATGAGTGTATTTCGTGGAGTACCACAGAAAAATTAATACTGTGCGCCTTTGAAAAATTATAATTTATGGAGTACGAAAGAGATTATTGCCTTTTTCCCAAAATTTTTATCTCTTTATTTTGACAAAAGGCATTCTCCTATATTTTAATATAAGGAGGTTCTTTAATGAATAAAAATGAGGATAAGCGTACGAAAAGAGATCGCCGTGATTCAAGTGATAAAAGATCGGAAAATTTTATAAAATATTTCATTCCAGAGGGACAAGAAAAGCGAAACGGTGAAAATCGTCATAAATCAGATCCTGACAGTGAGAGTAAAGCTTAGGTCTGATTTCACAATATATTAAACAGCCGGGTTGATCTTTCTCTCAGATTTTACTCAAATCGCCAAGAAGTTCCATTGGAACCATCTTCAAGAATAATATTTTTATTCAGCAGGTGATCCCTGATCTCATCAGCTTTGGAAAAATCTCTGTTTTTGCGGGCTTCTGCTCTCTGCTTAATCAAAGTTTCTATCTGGACAGAATCAAGAGCCATATCTTCCATGCCTTTCTCTTTTTTGGCTTTAAACCAGGCATGAGGCTCAAGTAAAAATATTCCAAGTACATTGGAGATAGCTTTAATATCATTATACACCAAACTTATGATTTTCATGATATCTTCGCCTGGATTATCATTGGCATCATCAAGGAGTTTATTGCCTTTTTTCACAGCCTCAAATACAAGAGCCACAGCTTTTGCAGAGTTGAAATCATCATTCATTGCTGTTTCAAAATCACTCCACAATTTTCCTGTCAGTTTATCTGTCAATTTATATGTCAGGGAAGAATCATTCTGCACACCCGCTTTTTCCAATCTTTCAAGAAAAGCATAAATCCGGTCAAGTCCCATTGCAACTTCTCGCATTGAGTCTTCAGAATAATCAATGGGACTTCTGTAATGTTTTGATAAAAGAAACATGCGGATGACTTCAGGAGAATAATTTTCCAGGACCTCTTTTATCATGGTAAAATTACCAAGGGATTTTGACATTTTTTCATTGTTAATATCCACGAATCCATTGTGAATCCAGTATTTTACAAACTGTTGACCAAACAGGGCTTCACTCTGGGCAATCTCATTTTCATGGTGGGGAAATATCAAATCCTTGCCTCCCCCATGTATATCAAAACTTTTCCCAAAATATTCATGACTCATGGCAGAACACTCAATATGCCAGCCAGGCCGTCCGTCACCCCATGGGCTTTTCCAGAAGGGTTCTCCAGGTTTGGCAGGTTTCCATAAGACAAAATCCATGGGATTTTTTTTCTTATCATCCACTGCAATTCTGGATCCTGCTCTCATATCTTCAATATTCCGACCGGAAAGTCTGCCATATTTTTTAAAAGAGTCAAGGGCAAAATAGACATCACCACCCTCTACATGATATGCCTTGCCTTTATTGATAAGCATTTTTATAAATTTAATAATATTACTGATATGATCCGTGGCCTTTGGCTCAACATCCGGTCTTAATACATTGAGCATATCCATTTCAATGTGAAATTCATCAATATATTTTTCTGTAATGGTTTTGCAATCTTCTCCAGTCTCATTGGCTTTTTTAATAATTTTATCATCCACATCTGTAAAATTTCTTACATATCGCACTTTATAATCAAGAGAGCAAAGCCACCTGTAGATCATATCAAAGACAACAACACATCTGGCATGTCCAATATGGCTTGTGTCATATACGGTTGGTCCGCAAACATACATATCAACTTTACCCCTGTTTAAAGGGATAAATTCTTCTTTTTTATTACTTAAGGTATTATAAACTTTTAAGATCATTTATATTTTTTCCCCGGCATGTTATTATATAACCCAATTTTCAAAATTTTTAATTCGTCCTTACTTTTCAGCTGGCAATGCCATTACAAATCCTCTGCATCATATTTTATCAATAAAGTACACTGGGCTGCAATGCCCTGCTCTTTCCCGATAAATCCCAGCTTTTCCGTTGTGGTTGCTTTTACATTAACAAGGCCTGGATCAATATTCAAAGCCTCTGCCATATTTTTTCTCATTTTTGCTTTATGGGGACTGATTTTTGGAGCCTGGGCAAAAACAATACAATCCAGATTATTGATTTTATATCCCTGATTCTCCATCAGTTTTCTACATTTTTCAAGAAGAACCATGCTTGAAATACCTTTAAACTCTGGATCAGTATCAGGAAAATGATCTCCAATATCACCAAGTCCCAAAGCACCAAGAATTGCATCACAAACAGAATGGATCAATACATCTGCATCAGAATGCCCCTCAAGACCTCTGTGAAAATCAATTTTTTCTCCGCCAATGATGAGTTCTCTTTGACTTACAAGCCTGTGAACATCATATCCTGATCCAATTTTATATTCTAATTTTTCCAATATAGTCTCATTTTGGCCATTGAAGTTAAAGCCGTCTGTATCAATTCTATCCATTAATATTATCCCTGAAACACAAACCAATTATAGGTACCAATATAATTAAGGTCAATATAAAAACTTTACAAGCCTTATAAATATCTGATATCAAATTTTCATGGAACAGTATAAAATAGAAACCCATACTCTTGTGGCAACTCTGAAAACAGGTCCTGATATCAAAGATATTACACATGAACTTCAAGAGTGTGTCTCAGCATCAAATATTAATAACGGGACCATTCATATTTTTAATAGAGGTTCAACAGGATCAATCACCACCATTGAATATGAACCAGGCGCGGTGTCTGATCTTAAACAGGCTATTGCCAGGCTTGCACCCCCCGGAATTGAGTATGCCCATGAGCTGGCATGGCATGACGGCAACGGCCACAGTCATGTTCAGGCTGCCCTTATGGGACCTTCCATTACCCTGCCCATCCGTAACTCAAAAATGTTATTGGGCACATGGCAGCAGGTTGTAATAATCAACCACGACAACGAACCCAGGAATAGAAAAATGGAAATTACAATATCAGGGATATAATTGGGAAATAAACCAAGATGAGAAGATGCCACTGGGTCACGGATGATCCTGTCTATATTAATTACCATGATGAGCAGTGGGGGGTACCTGTTCATGATGATAAAAAACTGTTTGAATTTATCATTCTCGAAGGTGCCCAGGCAGGGCTTTCCTGGCTGACAATTTTAAAAAGAAGATCTGGATATAAAAAAGCCTTTGCCGATTTTGATGTTGAAAAAGTTGCAGGATTCACTCCTGAAAAAATCAAAACTCTTCTTTTAGACTCTGGCATTATTCGTAACAAACTTAAAGTAAATGCAGCTGTATCAAATGCCAGAGCCTTTATTAAAATTCAGGAGGAATTTGGATCCTTTGATAAGTATTCCTGGCGATTTGTTGATGGCAAACCCATAATAAACTGCTTTAAAACCCATGATGAAATACCTGCTGTAACAAAGGAATCCACTGACTTTTCAAGGGATCTTGTGCAGAGAGGGTTTAAATTTGTCGGTCCCACCATTATCTATGCCCACATGCAGGCCGTTGGTATGGTCAATGATCATCTTGTTTCATGTTTTCGGTATAAAGAAGTTATGGAATAATAACTAAAAAAACCATAATACATAATAGTCAGTTGAAGAAGACTTTGCAAAATGATATGAAGATAAATATTATCAATAATTCAAGGTGAGGGAGATAATGCTTCTTGTAACAGCTAAACAGATGCAGGAGATGGATAAGCAGACCATAGAATCCTATGGTATTCCAGGGCTTGTTTTAATGGAAAATGCAGGAAGGGGTTCCTTTGATTTCCTCCTTGAAAAATTCAGAAATATAAAACCAAAAAAAGTTGCAGTACTTGCAGGCCGCGGTAACAATGGCGGCGACGGATTTGTCATTGCAAGATATTTAATGGAAAAAGGTATTGCTGTTACCTGTTTTCTACTCTCTGCAAAAAACAGGGTTCGAGGTGATGCAAAAATCAATTTGGATCTTGCCATAAAATTGTGTGATAAATCTAAAAATTCAGAAATTATTGAAATCCCTGATGCTGATGCATTTAAAAAATATAAAGCCGGCATTGCCCACCATGATCTCTTTATTGATGCGATTTTGGGGACAGGTCTTAATTCCAATGTAAGAGGGCTTTTCAAAGATGTTATTGAATTGATAAATTCAAGCAGGCAGCCTGTCTTTTCCATTGATATTCCATCAGGCCTTAATTCTGATACTGGCCAGCCCCTTGGAGTTGCTGTAAAGGCCGATGCCACTGCAACCTTTGCCTTTGCAAAAGCAGGACATGTTTTATATCCAGGCAATATTTATACAGGTGAACTTAAAATTATTGATATCGGGATTCCAGAATTTATTGCAAAAGAGCAAAATATTAAACTCTCTTTAATGGAAAAAAACCGACTCACTTCTTTTTTTACTCCAAGAAAATTTCAAAGCCATAAAGGTAGTTACGGACACCTGCTTATCATTGCCGGCTCAAAAGGAAAGACAGGGGCAGCAGGACTTTGTGCCAATGCAGCAATGCGTTGTGGAACCGGTCTTGTAAGTCTTGGAATTGCAAAAAGCCTTAATAAAATTATTGAGCCAATGGTTATCGAACCCATGACCCTTCCCCTGCCTGAAAAAAAGGAAGGATATTTATCAGAAAACTGTTTTGATGAAATTCAGACACTTTTAAAAGATAAACAAGCCCTTGCAGTGGGGCCTGGTATTGGCACAAAAAAAGGGACAATAAAACTTGTCCATAAACTTGTTGAAAAAAGTGATGTACCTATTATTATTGATGCTGATGCATTAAATTGTATTGCTCAAAACCCTGAGATTCTTAAAACAAAAAAAGCTGCTGCAATTTTAACTCCCCATCCCGGAGAGATGGCAAGGCTTTGCAATATAACAACATCTGATGTCCAGCAAAACAGGCTTGAAATTGCTTCAGATTTTGCACAAAAATATAATAGTGTTCTAATTTTAAAAGGAGCCCAAACTATAGTTGCTTTTCCCGATGGAAAAATATTTATCAACCCCACAGGCAATCCCGGCATGGCTTCAGGGGGAATGGGGGATGTGCTCACCGGCATGATTGCAGGATTCTGCGCCCAGGGATTTTCTCCTGAAAATGCAAGTCTTGCAGCTGTTTTTATCCATGGTATGTGTGGTGATATTCTTGCTGAAAATATTGGAGAATTTGGTTTTCTTGCCACAGACATGGTAGAGA
>CAXMTQ010000028.1:14763-15109 GCA_964196205.1 uncultured Desulfobacula sp. | reverse complement strand
CTGGATGATGTCTGCCAGTTCCAATGCCGCAGCCGCCATGGTCCAGAAAGAGTTGATGCTAATGAAACAATTTGGGAAAGAGTATCCGGTGACCGAAGACAGGGCAAAAGACTTTTTAAAGACCACGCCTAAAAAAATACTCTCAACAATCTTTATCAAAAGTCATCAGGAGCCTTTGACCCGTAATGGTTTGGATACGGAAAGATTCCGCCAGGGGTCATTTTTCACCCGTCACGGTAAAAACAAGGTTCCGGGCACCACCAGCCACGCGAGCCCAGCCGGATTAATACAATTTTTAGCCAAATTGGAACAAGGACAATTGGTGGACAGATTTTCAAGCGGGGAA
>CAXMTQ010000028.1:0-14753 GCA_964196205.1 uncultured Desulfobacula sp. | reverse complement strand
AAGCGGCTGCTCTACATGACCGGCAGAAGAATCAGGTATGCTTCCTCACCGGCACTGAATGGATCTGCTGTGTATTTCAAATCCGGTTCTTTTTATAAATGCAGGCTGGAACCGGGGTTTAAATGCAGAAAATACAAGGGAAATGTATTGAACCAGCTTGCCTCAATCGCCATTGTAGAACAGACGAATCCGGAACCCAGGCTCCACTATCTTGTAGCGGTCATGTCTAATGTGCTTTATAAAAATTCAGCAGTGGCTCACCAGACACTGGCCACACGATTGCACAGACTTTTGGAGGCAGACTATAAAAAATAAGGTGACGAAATATACAATTACATTCATAACTGTTTGAAAGACGATAAAGGATTGGACCTTGCAGAAAAAAAGAGAATTGGGTGATTTAACAGCAGAATGTAGCGGAAAATACATGGCGTTAAGAGTCCTGGGTGTCCGGTCATCATTTTTATTTGTAAATTTCTTTTTAATTATAACGGCTTATTACCAGTTAAAACCGGCCAGTCGGTCTCTTTTTATCGAAGCCATGGGGGCCAGGCAGCTCCCCTATGCATGGATTCTTACCGCCATTGCCACCATTGTGTTTATCAGTTTTTATAATCGGATGGTTGTCAAGTATACCCGGATAAATGTGGTCATGGGCACCTGTCTTGTCATCTCCATTGCGCTTGCATTGTATCGGTTGCTGTTTAATTTTCCCAGCCCCGCAATCGCTGTCGGGTTGTATGTGTTTGTGGATATTATCGGAATCGTTCTGGTTGAACAATTCTGGAGTCTTACCAATTCAATATATACTACACCGGAAGGAAAATCCTGGTATGGGTTTGTGGGTACGGGCGGTCTGGTAGGCGGGGTTGCCGGTGGTGTTGTTTCTACCTTTCTGATCAAGCACACGGTCCTTGAGACCCCGGATCTTTTACTAACGGCTTCAATCACCATTTTAATCATTTGTACACTCACCTGGGTCATGGGGCGTATGGGGATTTATTGCGAATCTGCAGGATCCACCCCTTTTCAGGGAATCAGCAAAAAAAGTCTTGGAAGACTTCTTGGCAACCGGTATATGCTTCTGATAGGATGTCTCCTGCTATTTGCACAACTGGTTTCTCCTTTGATCGAATACCAGTTTTTAAATACCATCGAAGAATCCTTCCCGGAACGGGAAGCAAGGACAGCATATCTTTCACTTTTTTTCAGCGTGATGAGCCTTATTTCAATCGGAATCAACTTAGGGGTCACCCCGTTGATCCATCGTACATTCGGCACTATTGCCGGCCTTCTTGTTCAGCCTGTGGTTATTACCTGCTGTTCCATGGTTTTTATGATGGTACCTACTAATTTTTTCATTGCCGCAACAAAAATCAGTGACAGGGGGCTATCCTATTCCATCAACCGGGCATCCAAGGAATTGCTCTATGTACCAATGGATCCGGTGCTGATATACCAGGCCAAAGCGTGGCTGGATATGCTCGGATATAGATTATTCAAGGTGCTGGGTTCCTTTGTCATTCTTTTGGTCACCCAGTGGCTTCCCGTCTCCATGAGCATTGTTCAGCTCAGCTGGTTGATCATTGGATTTTGCGCAGTCTGGATGTATCTGGTCATGGCCTTGCGACAGGAATACAGAATTATGGTTAAAAATGAACTCTGAGAAGCAGTCTCAGTTTTCAACTTCTTCTTTGGCCGGGTTTACCGATTGCCAGATTAACCGCAAATTGCTTTTTCCCCATTTATGATTAGTATAAAGTAATATTCAACAAATCATGTTTAAGGAAACCTGATACATAAAACAGAATGTACTCTTAGTTTTTTCTGATAGGGGGTGATTTTGAAACTAGATAATACGATCAAAAAAATAATCTTAGTTTTTCTTTTTTCCATTTTAATTATCCAGCCGATTTCTGTGTCTGCCGATTCAGAATTTCCAGATCTTAGAGAACGCCACAGCCCAAAACTGCAAGGAATGCTGAACCGGGCAATGAGATCTCACAACCCTGAATCTAAAGGAGCTGCGGATAAAAGACAGATGGGAGCTGTTGTGGCAGACATTACTGACCTTAAAAATCCCCAGGTTGCCTGGTATAAGCCTGATGTCATGTATTATGCAGCCAGTCTGCCAAAAATTGCCATCGTCGTCGGTGTATTTGCACTGATCGATCAGGGTACCATTATCCTTGATCCCGTGATTGAAAACAAACTTGTGGGAATGATCCGCAATTCATCCAATCAGTATGCAACAGAGCTTTTGCGGCTGGTGGGAATGAAACAACTTTCTCAAATTTTGCAGGATGAACGGTATGGAAAACTCTATGACCCAGCCCATGGAGGCGGATTATGGGTGGGAAAAGAGTATGGTAAAAGCTCTGAGAGAATAGGAGACCCATTAAACGATATTTCCCACGGCGCCACAGCGATGCAGGCTGCCCGTTTTTATTACGGTGCCATAAACGGAACCATCATTGACATCAAACACCAGGCTCTGCTTGCTAAAATATTTGGCAAGCCTGCCATCAAACACAAATTTGTCAAAGGCCTGGATGGCCGTGACAATGTAGTGACCTATCGGAAATCAGGAACCTGGCGTGATTATCATGCTGACAGTGGTGTTGTGGTCCATGATAATTTTACCTATATTGTCGTCTATATTGAACATCACCCTGAAGCCGGAAAAAAAGCAATAAAAGGAATCCGCATCGTTGATGATGTTATGAAGGCATATGCGCTGCAAAAAAAATAGATCAACTTCGATTGCAACCCTCCTGATCAGAAACCAGGAACAAACACCGATTTGCATATCGGGAAGAGGCGGTACAATTTATCGGAAAAAGAGGGGTCGTTCCGGATGTTGTTTGACATGTTGTCAAAATAATTGCTAAAAATAATTAAAAGTAGTATAAAATTTAAAATTCAAAAACCTCAAATTATTTCCAATTTTGGGAATGCAGTTTTTAAACAAAAACTTTTATCGTACTATATCAGGAGGAAAACATGGCAACAACGAATGAAAATTTAAAAGAAGCATTTGCCGGAGAAAGCCAGGCCAACCAAAAATACAGAGCATTTGCAAAAAAAGCAGAAAAAGAGGGATTTAAAAATATAGCCCGGCTGTTCTTGACCACGGCAGAAGCAGAACGGATCCATGCCGAAGGACATTTGAAGGCCCTGGACATGATAGCATCAACCGCAGATAACCTCCAGTCAGCCATTAACGGCGAGACAGATGAATTTACCAGCATGTATCCTCCAATGGTTGAAAAGGCTGTTGCAGATGGTCATAAAGCCAAGATCATGTTTAAGTTTGCCGTCGAGGCAGAAGAGGTTCATGCCCGGATATACAGCAAGGCACTTGAAGCTGTTAAAAATGGTGTTGACTTGGATGAAAGCAATTTTTATCTTTGCCCGGTCTGTGGCTATATTGAGTTGGGAGCAGCCCCGGAGAAATGTCCTGTCTGCCATGCAAAGCAGAAGGTTTTCGTTCAAGTTGCCTGATTGATTTTAAGCAGTCGTAAATCAACTACGACTGCTTAATTCGGTGTCCAGCTCATTTTTATAAATGTCAATTCACACTGGCTTGACTTGGTTAAGTTGGAGACCCCATTTAAAGCAGTCAGAATGACGCCGCAGGTCAGCACCGGGATTATCTCCATAAGGAAAAAATAAAATGATTGCTTATTGCGGCATAGACTGTTCAAAATGTAAAAGCTACATTGCAACCCAATCGGGGAAAATTGAAGAATTAGAAAAAGTCGCTAAAAGATTGGAGAAAGTATATCGTGGTGAAGTAAAACCAGAGTATGTCATTTGCGATGGCTGCAAAACCGATAAAAGGCATTCGTTCTTTTGTTCAAATAAATGTAAAATGCGGCAATGTTGCATTGATAAAAACTATAATTCCTGTATCAAATGTTCTGATTTCCCATGCAAAGAATTAGAATTTGAACTGAATAATACACCAGAAGCAAGAGAGAATCTGGAAAAATTGAGATAGCCCATCATTGCATCGGACTGTGAACAGCGGCTTTCAGCCTTACCCCTTATCTTTTCGGCTTCGCTCGACGGCCCCTGAACCCCAACGTTCATGGACAATCTTAACCTTTTAAAAATTTTGAGGAAGCATCAAAAAAGCTTAATACCCCAGCGTTTATCGATTAATATCAGAAAAATACTGGTCTGTTTGATCAAGCTGTTTTAGAACTTGGAAATGATCAAATTTCTATCAAAGAGTTTTCTGTTAAGGCCGCAGGAGCAGGAAAAATTCTACAAATTCTTGACAGTGCAGATAAACAAGTAAAGTGCTAACACAAATGATAACAACTTTTCGTACCCTCAAAATCCTGGCTGCACTTCTCATGTATATCGGAGGCATCATTCTGATATTAAAAGGGGGCACCCTTCTTATAAAAGCAGATACGTTGAAGCCAGATCAAAACTGGACTTGGTTGTCTATTATCATTGGCGTGTTTATTGGAGGGTTGAAAGCAAAATATATTTTCAATAAGAGTTGCAAAAAAAACCTAACAAGAATAGATTTGCTGAACAAACCTAAGGTCTGGCAATTTTTCAGGCCGGGATTCTTCCTCTTTTTAACGATTATGATTGTGACAGGTGCGACTTTATCCAGAGTTGCTGAGGACAATTACATCTTTCTAATCAGCGTAGCGATACTGGATATCAGCATTGCAACAGCTCTTATAGGAAGTAGTTATGTCTTTTGGAAAGAAAAGGCATTCTCCAAGTATTGATTATTATTTCAGGCTGGCTATCCTGATATGCGCAGTGCAGATGAAAACATGGCCATTAAACAGGAGGCAAATATGGCTGAAAACAGACAAGATATTTTGAATAATTCAGGCAATGGTTGGTGTGGAAATATTTTAAGGGTCAATCTTTCTTCTGAAACCATCACAGAGATTGATACACAGCCCTATGCTGACCGGTTTTTAGGGGGACGGGGAATCGCAACACGTCTTTACTGGGAACATGTACCTGCTGACACTGGTGCTTTTGATCCTGTAAATCATTTGATCTTTATGACAGGCCCATTAACAGCAACCGGTGCACAGGGAGCATCCAGATTTGAAGTTGTTGGCAAATCACCTATGCTGATGCCTGAAGGATTTTGTTACGGCAATATGGGCGGATATTGGGGACCAGCCTTAAAAAGAGCCGGATTTGACGGACTCATTGTATCAGGCAAGGCGAATCGATCGGTTTATTTATTCATTTCTGATGGTAAAGCCAGGCTTGAAGATGCCACGGCTATTCATCTTGAAGGGGTTACCAAGGTTGGTAAATATTTAAAAGAAAAGCATGGCAGCAAAACACATTTCATTACTACAGGACCTGCAGGAATGAACCTGTGCCGCAGTGCTAATTTGATGACAGATAATGAAGGCAGTGCAACCGGCGGATTCGGGGCAGTTTTTGGTTCTAAAAATTTAAAGGCCATTGCTGTCATCGGAACTCAATCAATAACAGTAAGTAATCCAGAAAAATTAAAGGAACTCAATCGTTTAACAATAGAGTTAAATAAACGGGATACCTCATTCAACCCATACCCACCGGATCAGATCACCCGGGCAGGAAAAGCTTCGTGCTTTCAATGTGGTTTAGACTGTGCATATCGATCCACCTATCGTACCAAATCCAATAAAGAGGTGGTTAGAAAATGCCAGGCCATGTTTGTCTATTTCCCATGGGTTATGGGGCGCCCCGGGGAACCGGCTGAAACAGCTCTGGATGCAACCGGTCTTTGCAACGATTTGTCCATATGTACTATGGAGATGGCCAATATCGTTCAATGGATAAGCACAGGGTACAAGAAAGGTTATTTAAGCGATGCTCAGACCGGGCTTGAAATTGATAAGCTGGGAACATGGGATTTTTTTGAGACCCTTTGCAACATGATCGCATATCGAAAGGGATTTGGTGATATCCTGGCTGAAGGGCTCTTAAGAGCAGGTGAGAACCTGGGATCTGATGCAAAAGTCCTTTTTGCCAATGAGGTTGCAGGAGTCGGTGACGGTGCCACATATTCTGCAAGAGAATATTTGATGAATGGATTGTTGTATGCATTTGAACCCCGCCAGCCCATTGCCATGCTGCATGAGGTCAGCAGAACGATTGGCATGTGGGTGATGAACCTGCAGTATCCCGGATCAACACCGGTTTCTTCAGATGCATACCGTAAGGCAACAGCTAAATTCTGGGGCCATGGTAAGGCCTGGGATCTGAATACTCATGAAGGTAAAGCCATGGCTGCAACACGCATTATAGATCGCACATATGTGAAAGACAGCCTGGGATTGTGTGATTCCTGCTGGCCCCTTATGTTTTCACACCATACAAAAGATAATGTGGGCGACACGACTCTGGAAGCTCGTACTTTCAATGCTGTAACCGGAAACAAACTGGATGAGACTGAACTGCTGAAATTCGGTGAACGGATTTTCAACCAGCAGCGTGCCATCCTTTTGCATGAAGGGTGGAACCCTGAAAAAGATGATATGGTTCAGGAATTTAATTTCACTGATCCTGTTCAAAGTGTTTTTATGAATCCAGAAGTGCTTGTACCGGGTAATGGTGATACGGTTTTAAACCGTAAAGGCCAAACTCTTGAGCGTGAAGTATTCATGAAAATGCGGGATGAGTTCTATCGATTAAGAGGGTGGGATACTGAAACAGGACACCCTCTTGCAGAAAAATTTCAGGAACTTGGGCTTTCGGACTTATTGGATGCAAAGCCAGGCCCGGCAAAATAAAACAGGGTCCCATCTTAATTAATTCGATTAAATTTATAATAAAAACATACTGACGGGCAAACCGCAGAGGTTCAAAGTTCATGACGGCTTCGTCGCCATGAATCTCGGTGCTGACTTCGTCCAGCCCTTGGAGGTCAAATGGTAGATATAAAAATATTGGAAGATTGGCATCACAAATTTCCGGGTTCTCATATTGGAATGCTTCTCGTAGGCAATGTGAATAATTCAAAACGCACAACACCTCTTGATGATCGAAAGAAAGAGATTGAATCATGCTTACGTGATAAATATGCTGGATTTTCACGAGCGGACTTTCTCTCAATTGATACGCTTAATGCCTACAAAAATTATTATAAAAAATTTAAAAAAACATACCATGTTCAACTGCAACTTGAATCTGTTGTACTTAAAAGAAAATCTCTTCCTGACGTAACACCTTTAGTAGATGCAAATTTTGCATCTGAGATGGAAACACTTCTCCTGACTGCTGGCCATGATGCCGACTTACTTGAAGGGCCTATTTCAATCGAAGTTACCAATGGAAGTGAATCTTTTACTCAAATGAATGGAAATCTCAAAATGTTAAAAGCTGATGACATGATGATGAAAGATGAAAAAGGGGTTGTTTGCACCATAATCTATGGTCAAGACAAGCGAACGCCTATATCACCAAAAACAAAACGAGCCCTATATGTTACTTATGTTCCAGAAGGTATCTCACGGGAGACCGTCATCTCACATCTTAATAAAATTAAAGAGAATATTTTTCTTTTTGCTCCGGATGCTGAAATTGAGTATCAAGAAGTACATTCTGCCTAAGTAACATAACAATAAAAATAAAAATATTGTCGTAGGCTGCATTTTTTTAGTAATATCTATTCCATAAATTTAACTTTTTTTAAAAAGTCCAAAAAGCAGGAGAAATACATGGAAAAAAAGATACATTACGGATGGATCGTGATTTTTATGGGGCTGGTTACAACAGTTACCGCCCACGGTTTTGGACGGATGGCCTATACCATTTTGCTGCCTGCCATGAAAGACGGACTTAATTTTGATTATGTCCAGTTAGGACTTTTAGGAACAGGTAATTTTATCGGCTATCTATCCATGGCCCTCATCGGTGGATTTCTTGCAGCAAAATTTGGAACAAGAATTGTGATAACATTTGCCCTGGTTCTCATGGGGATCACCATGATACTGACAGGTCTTGCTCAATCATTTAGTTTTGCCTTTTCCATGCGGTTATTGACAGGCATTGGAAATGGCGCTGCTTTTGTCCCGGCTATGGCTCTTGGATCAGCCTGGTTTTCCATTAAAAAGCGTGGATTTGCAACAGGAATTGTTTCAGGTGGAATAGGATTGGGAACCTTTTTATCAGGCATCATAGTACCCTTTATTCTAACTTCCCATGGAGCCGATGGATGGCGGTATTCATGGTATATTCTTGGAACTATTGTTATTTTTGCAGCTATTATTGTTTTTTTATTTTTGCGTAACCACCCTGAAGACAAGGGATTGCTTCCTGTGGGAGAAAAAGAGATAGTTAAAAATCAATCCTCAAATAATAAGGCCTCCTCCCTGGACTGGAGCAAAGTTTATAGAATGAAGGCTCTTTGGTATCTTGGGATTGTTTATTTTTTTTATGGTCTCTCCTATATCATATACATAGTCTTTTTTGCAGCTTACCTTGTAAAAGAGATGGGATACACCCAGGCATGGGCAGGTGGTCTGTGGGCAACCGTAGGTGGGTTAAGTATTTTTTGCGGCGTAATCTGGGGAGGAATATCAGATAAAATAGGACGGGATAAAGGTGCGGCAATGGCCTACCTTGTACTTGGACTTTCCTATATAATCTATGCATTGCTCAGATTTGAAGCCGGTTTTTATTTATCTGCCATTCTTTTTGGCCTTGCAGCCTGGAGTATACCCACTATTATGGCAGCTACAGCCGGAGATCTGGTCGGCTCCAGACTTGCTCCTGCTGCCCTTGGTTTTGTGACACTTTTCTTTGGAATCGGCCAATCCATTGGTCCTGCCCTTGGAGGATACCTTGCCGATGCCAGTGGCTCTTTTATGTTACCTTTTCTTGTGGCAGGAATAATATCGTTTATTGGTACGATTTTTTCATTATATTTAAAAAAATTTACTAAATCAGGTTAATCTATAATTACAAAATATAAAGGAATACTGAATGGATGATAAAATACGCCGAAAGGCGATCAATGCTCACATTCAAAAAGACGCCTTTGCCAATCATCTTGAGGCAAAGGTTGAAATCATTAAACCCGGTCACAGTAGAGTGTCCCTTGCTATTAATGATAATATGATCAATTTCCATGGCACAACCCATGGCGGTATTATTTTTGCCATAAGTGACATGGCATTTGCAGCAGCGTGCAACTCCCATGGTAAAATGGCCGTTGCTATGAATGTAAGCATCTGTTTTTTAAAACCCAGCTATTCCGGAGATCATCTGGTTGCAGAGGCAAAAGAGGAACACAATGGCAAGAGGACAGCATTGTACAATATTAAAATCTATAATGAAAAAACAAGAGAACTTGTTGCAATAAGCCAGGATCAAGCATATAAAATGAACCAGTGGTTTGTACCTCAATAATCTGATCCGGTAAAGAAAAAATGGGTGACGTTTTTGTTTGAACCTTCAACTGGGTAATGCTGTCCAAAAGATGGTTTAAACACAAATATTATGTCATCCAAGACAAATACACCCGGACTGCTAAAAATAAATTATCAGGTATTTTTGAATGGCCCTGAACGTTAGAAACAACCCCATTAGTATTTAATGAAAAAGGTGAAATGAATAAAGTATTTATTATAATTGTTTTTTTAGCTTTTATCTGTGCCGGATGGCAGCAGATTATTTTCGTTCCGGGTCAGGCAGATCAGATGCCCATGGAGATTCTTTCAAAGGCAATGATTGATTCTGCCGGTGCTGCTGTTGAACTTGCCATTGGTCTTGTAGGGGTTATGGCCCTGTTTCTGGGGTTGATGAAAGTGGCTGAAGCCGGTGGAATGCTCACCATTCTGGCAAAATTGATACGCCCGTTAATGGTCAGGCTCTTTCCGGATGTGCCGGCGGACCACCCTGCCATGGGAGCCATGATTTTAAATCTTTCTGCCAATGCGTTGGGGCTGGGCAATGCTGCCACCCCTTTTGGCATACGTGCCATGCAGGAGCTGGACAGGCTCAATCCGGTGAAAGGTGAGGCCACAAACGCAATGGCACTTTTCATGGCTATAAATACATCTTCGGTTACACTTCTGCCCACCGGAGTGATTGCCCTAAGGGCTGCAGCAGGTTCCATTGATCCGGCTGCTATTTTACCCACCACACTATTTGCCACCATTGGTTCGACAAGCATTGCCATTATTGCTGCCAAATTTTATCAACGTTTTTTTTCACAAAGCCAGGCAGCTCATATAAAAAACAGAGAGGGTGAAAAAGGCATGTCAACAGATGATACATTAAAAGATGCATCAAATGGATACCCCATGTGGGTTTCTATTCTGGCACTTGGAATTCTTGCTTCACTGATTCCAGTGGCAATACTTTTTGGGCGTTCAGTATCACCCTGGATTCTGCCCAGTTTAATGGTTGGATTTTTAGGATTTGGCCTGGTTAAAAAGGTTAAAATTTATGAGGTCTTTGTCGAAGGGGCTAAAGAAGGGTTCCAGGTCGCATTGCGAATTATTCCTTACATGGTTGCTATCCTGGTGGCAGTGGGTATGCTAAAGGCCAGTGGAGGGCTGCAGATGATTGTCAATGCGCTTTCAAGTGTTACATCAAATTTTGGTCTTCCGGCAGAGGCATTGCCCATGGCTTTAATGAGACCGTTTTCCGGG
Source organism: uncultured Desulfobacula sp. (assembly GCA_964196205.1). Classification (GTDB taxonomy): domain Bacteria; phylum Desulfobacterota; class Desulfobacteria; order Desulfobacterales; family Desulfobacteraceae; genus Desulfobacula. Next base: position 4,110 of record CAXMTQ010000028.1, on the reverse strand, counting down.
TCAGGTGCCTATGCCATTCTGGCATCTATTATTAATGACCCGGCAATAGGGCCGGACAGTTATACAGGGCTTCTGGTTTCTACCTTACAAGGATCAACAGAAACCACATTTTATGTCATGGCCGTATATTTTGGAGCAGTTCAGATAAAAAGGATCCGGCACGCCCTTGTGACTGCGTTAACGGCAGATGTGGCCGGCATCCTGTTCGCTGTCCTGGCTTGTACATTATTATTAAATTAGGCGTTTAAAAAAATAAACCCAGATATCCCATGGATAATTAATTGAAAAATTATTCAGCAGGAAAATCAATCTCACACTGGTCATTCAAATGAAGTCTGAAAATATAAATTGCCAGAGCAATTACAGGCACAGCTAATATAAAACCGAAAACCGGCATCAGTGTAACGCCAATAATAATAAGAGCTAAAGCAAAGCCCATCATTATTAACCCAAGCATGAATTTTGATATTTTCTGAGGGGCACATTCTGTAGTTTTCATGATATCCTCCTTTTCCATAGCTTTCAAGTATATGACAGCATTTTGAAATTTATTTATTCAAAATTATGCTGTCCATACTTTTAAATATAAGGATAACATTAAAAAATACAATGGCAGGGTTTTTAAGATCCGGTCTTCATGGAGTTCTACAATATAAGGAGTATAAAAATGAATTCAAAAATTAAAGATGCAATCATGGCGGCATTTGTTGCTGATGCCTTATCTCTCGGGGTACACTGGGTGTACGATATATCGGAGATTGAAAAAAAGTACGGCAGACTACAATCAATCGTAAAACCGGAATTGGTGCCGTATCATAAATCTAAGCAAAAAGGAGAATTTACCCATTACGGTGACCAAATGATGGTACTGCTTGAATCTGTTACTGAAAGTTCCGGATTTAATTTGACCCATTTCAGCGCAGCATGGCAAAAAATGTTTCAATCTTACAATGGATATATGGATCATGCAACTACAGAAACAATACAAAATTTTAATTCGGGAAAAAAACCGGATGAATCAGGCTCCCTTTCAATGGATCTTGGTGGTGCAGCCAGAATAGCACCGTTAGCTCTATATTATGGCGAAGCTGTCAATACTTTTATAGATGCGGCTGGATCACAGACAGCCATGACGCATAATCAGATAGAGGTGATTGCATGTGCTGAACTGTTTGCCAGGGTATCGGTAATGGTTCTCAAGGGAGCAAATCCCATGGATGCATTTGATAAAGCCCTTAAAGAGATACCAAATGCAGTAAAAATTCAACAAATGGTCAAGGCAGGCCTTGAAAGCCGATCGGAAGATACCCGTGAAACAATTGTAAAGTTTGGTCAGATGTGTTCAATTCAGGCAGCCCTGCCGTCAACTATTCATCTTATTGTAAAATATGAAGATAATTTGAAAGAGGCATTGATCGAAAATATAATGGCAGGAGGAGATTCATCTGCAAGGGGAATGCTTGCAGGATTTATCCTCGGATGCCATCAGGGGCTTGAAACCATTCCAAAACAATGGCTGGATGATATGACTGCCTGTGAAAAAATAATTTATAAAATTAAAAACAAATCTCAAAAGGGAGAAATCCATGGACAATGAACAAGAAAATAACGATATATTGAAAATGATGGTCGACAACGAAACAGCCATCTCTGAAATATATCGGATTTACGCACAACGACATAAAAAACACCAGAAATTCTGGAATGATCTTGCCAGGGAGGAAATCCAACACGCCCGTTTGATTGAAAAGATGTCAAAGAGAAAAGATGTTTCTATTTCAAAAATAAAAGACAGATTTACCCCTGAAATATTCAAGATCTCATTTCGATATTTGGAAGAAAAAAGAGAGCAGGCGGCAAAAGAGACATTGTCTTTTAAGGAAGCTTTGTCCATTGCACTGGATATTGAAACAGGGATGTTGGAAAGGGGATATCTTAATGTTTTCGAGGGGGATTCTCCGAAATTTCAAATGATGCTGGAGACTCTGGACATAGCAACCCAGGAGCATTGTAATAAAATCAGGAAACTACTGGCCCGAAAAAATTGGTCCTTTTTTTAGGTGTTTATAAAAGCGTTCTACTGGGGGGAATACATCGGATACACTATAAGGAAGGAAGAGGCAAATGGCAAAGATCAGTAGTGAATTATTAATAAAACAGATGCAGTTTAGAAACAGGCTTGTTCTGCCGCCAATTACCACAAACTATGGATCGCCGGAAGGATGTGTCACTGAAGATATTCTTATTTTTTATAAAGAGCGGTCAAGGGATGTCGGGCTCACCATTGTGGAAGCAACATCTGTTCACCCGGACGGGTGTATTGTTCCCAATAGTCTTGGGCTATGGAATGACTCCCAGATTCCCGGGATGGCAAGACTTGTAAAAACAATACGGAAACAAGGGGCTCTGGCTGTTGTCCAATTGAACCATGCAGGACCGAGATGCTTTCCGCGTAAAAATGTTAGACAGGGGCTTTCGCCTTCCGGCGTTGCGTTTCGCCCGGATATTGAACCAATCATCATGGATATGAAAGATATTGAACAACTAATAGACGATTTTGCCAAGGCCGCTTTCAGGGCTTGTAAAGCAGGGTTTGACGGTGTTGAAATTCACGGGGCTCATCTGTATCTGTTGAGTCAATTTTTATCTCCGTTGGCCAACAAGAGGGATGATCGATATGGCGGTACCGCCAAAAACCGGGCAACACTTGCGTTGGAGATAGTAAAAAAGGTACGTCAAAATATAGGAGACCAATATCCCATTTTTTTCAGGATTAATGCCGAAGAAAAAATTGATGGGGGGCAGACCTTTGAGGATGCGATTATCATTGGTAAATTGCTGGCCAATGAAGGTGTGGATGTATTTGATGTAAGCTTGATCGCCCATGGAGGCTGGAAAAAAGATAAAGAAAAAAATTATCTTGTGGGATCTTCTGCATTAGCCAAAGATAAGCCTTCAGGGGCCAATATTGCTTTTACCGCTGCATTTAAAAAAGAGGTCGGACGCCCGGTGATCGTAGTGGGGAAATTTGGTGTTGGTAATGCTGCGGTTCATACTGTGGAAAACGAACAAATTGAATTGGTTGCCATTGGCAGGCAGATGATCTGCGATCCTAGGTCGGCAAAAAAATACTCAATGGAAATGATGATGAAATTATTCCCTGTGATGAATGCTTAAAATGCTTTGCCACTATTGGAAAGGGTTCTCCCATGGGTTGCAAGGTTAATAAAAATTTACCGTTGTAAGGAGTGAGTTATTCTTTTACTCGAGTGGCAGTATATTATTTTATATGGTATGATGGCAGGATAAATTTACAGAAAGGTAAGATCAATGCCAGACACTAAAAATGCGTGGAAGAATTCTAGAAAAATTGCCAAAGATAAGCAGAAAAATCAGGGACAAAAAAACGGGCTTAAAATTGGAAAATATAATCATCTGGTTATTGAAAGCAGGTCTGACTTTGGTTTGTATCTAAGTTCTGATGCGGGCAGGGTTCTGCTTCCCAATAAATACGTTTCTGACCATTTATCTATTGGTGATGCTCTTGACGTGTTTATATACACCGACTCTGAGGATCGCCTGGTTGCTACTACTTTAAGACCTGCCGGCATTGTTGGAGATTTTGTTTTTCTTAAAGCAAAAGATGTGGCTTCATTTGGAACATTTATGGAATGGGGGCTTGAAAAAGACTTGCTGGTACCCAAAAATGAGCAGCAGGACAGAATGGTGCCCGGGAAAAAATATCTGACAAAGATCTGTTTGGATAACCAGACACAGCGGGTGTACGGCACGACTCAAATATCTGTGAATTGCGATAAAAATATCAAGGACCTTAAAGTGGGTCAACAGGTCGATCTTATTATCCATTCTATTACCAAGATTGGTATTACGGCCGTAATCGATAATCGATTTTTTGGTATGATGTATCTCAACGAAACCTATCAGAATCTGTCAATTGGAGATACGTGTACCGGATATATCATGCGGGTTCGTGAAGATAAAAAAATTGACCTGACTTTGAAAAAACCAGGATATATGTCTGTGGAAGTATCTGCCCGGAAAATTGTAAATATTTTAAAAGAGGCCGGAGGGTTTATACCCTGTCATGAT
>CAXMTQ010000027.1:0-15181 GCA_964196205.1 uncultured Desulfobacula sp. | reverse complement strand
TCCTTGTCAGAAGTATTCAGGCTCTTGAATAATTTAGGATACCAAATCAATTGTGAATTCTCTGGATGGTGAAATTTTTTACTTTTTTCAGTAATTATTTGTCAAATTCAATGGCGACCACTTGTATTCAAAGTCTGGGGTTTTAATCAGTTTTTGAGAATCCCATATATGGTATACGTGGTGGCTATAATGGCATTCAATTTTATGTCCTGAAATCAACCAACATGTCCAATTTTTAACTGTCATTTTTATATATGAAAAGTATCTTGAGGTGGGTTTTACGCAGAGACAGGGGTAGAGAGGTGAAACTAATGACATTACCTCTTCACCCCTGCCGGGGCACATGTTTAAATTTACATGCAATCGCTTTGAATTATTTTAAAGTTTGGAGATCAATTCATCGGTTACAGAATTAAGATCCTTTTCACCTGCAAGTGTGAAATATTTTATGGAATCATCTTTTGCTGCCAGATCTTTAAAATAATATGAAGAGGCAAGAGTTCCGGTTTCAGTGTCATAGTAGATGGAGTGACGTTTATCAATGGCTGTTTCGTCCTGATCGTCATCCCTTGCACTTAATTCACCACCGCAAACCCGGCATTTATCTCCATCAGGTTTGATGGCATCAATAAAAATATTATTGGGATGATTATTATCTGTTGCGCACAGGCGGCGCCCCATGATTCTGTTTTTTGCAATCTGCCTGTCAAGAAGCATTTCAATGACAACATCCAGTTTAATGCCCTCTTCTTCCAAAGATGCATGAAGTTTTTCTGCCTGGACTTTATTTCTCGGGAATCCGTCAAGAAGCCATCCGTTTTTGCAGTCATCCTGCTTTATTCTGTCAAGCACCATGGGAATAGTGATTCCATCGGGAACCAGATCTCCTTTGTCAATAAATTCTTTTGCTTTTTTACCAAGCTCGGTTCCACCCTTGATATTTGCACGAAAAATAGCGCCTGATTCAATGTGGGCAATATTATATTTATCTTTCACGATTGATCCCTGGGTTCCCTTGCCGCTCCCGTTTGGTCCAAAAAATAGTATGTTCATTTACAACTCCTTTTTTTAAAACTTTAGAATTAAAAAAATATTCCAAGGTCTCTTTTCATTAATAATCACTTCACCATTATATTTTTACAGCCCTGCATAATATTCATGCTGCATTTTTTAAGTATAAAAGCAAAATTTATTTGTCAAGACATTACTGTTCAAAAACAAAAGGAAGAGTTGATCCCAGAATCAAGATTGCCATTGTGATATTAAAAAGTTTAATTAGACGCTCATTTTGGATGAATTTTTTTAACATCACGCCACCCAATGACCACGAATTAGTTGAAAGAATACCGCAAAAAAAGAAGATACATGAAATGATCATCACCTGAATAAAAGCGATTTTATGGTCGGTGATAAAGGCTGCAGTTGATGTGATCGCCACCACCCATGCCTTGGGATTTACCCACTGAAACAGTGCAGCCTGAAAAAAGGTAAATGGTTTATCATTTTTATTTTGTGTGGCTGGAGATCCTTTGGTATTGGCAATATGCCACGCCATCCAAAGCAGATAACTGATTCCAACAACTTTTAAGACAGTATAAACAAAAGGGAACACTTCAAACAATTTTCCGACACCCAACCCAACACAGATCACCATTACAGGAAAACCAAAATTAATCCCCAAAGCATGGGGAATGGTACGTTTATACCCAAAGGTCAGCCCTGATGATAAAAGCATGATGTTGTTTGGTCCGGGAGTCATGGTCGAAGCCAATGCAAAGGAGGTGATTGATATTATCATTGTTAATGTGTAGAATTGATGCATTATATAATCTTTCCAAGGTTTTTGTATGTTGTCTGATTGATCTATACTCAAAATCCAGTGAGTTTACAAGCTGCCAGTAAATATATTTTTTACTAAAGCAAATTGGAAGAATTTTACAATATCCCTTGAATGTGGAATCGGATATTGCTATTAATGGATTTTAATAAAAAGTATATTTGGGACAGGGGGTAATATGACTGAATTAATAGATGTCATGGCAAGAGAAATACTTGATTCTCGCGGAAATCCAACCATTGAAGTTGATGTGGTTCTTGCCTGTGGAGCAAAAGGTAGAGCAGCAGTTCCATCCGGAGCTTCAACCGGCACAAAAGAAGCTTTGGAACTCAGGGATAACCAGGAAACCCGCTTTATGGGTAAAGGTGTTTTAAATGCTGTTGTTAATGTTAATGAAGTGATAGCTCCTGAAATTATTGGATATGATACAATGGATCAGGCAGGCCTTGATAGAACAATGCAGGATATAGACGGAACGGATAATAAGTCAAGACTTGGGGCTAATGCTATTCTTGGAGTTTCCATGGCTGCGGCAAGGGCTGCTGCAAATGCTTGTGAAATTCCTCTGTATCAGCATTTTGGCGGCATTAATGCAAGAGTACTGCCTGTGCCCATGATGAATATTATTAATGGTGGCGCCCATGCTGCTAACAATCTTGATATACAGGAATTCATGATTCTTCCTTTTGGTGCCGACTCCATTGCCCAGGCTGTTCAAATGGGAGCTGAGACCTTTCATAATCTTGCAAAAATATTAAAAGGTGAAGGATTGTCAACAGCTGTGGGAGATGAAGGCGGTTTTGCGCCAAATCTTAAATCCAATGAAGAGGCGCTTGAATATATAATAAATGCCATTGAAGCTGCCGGCTACAGGCCTGGAAAAGATATTGGCATAGCTCTTGATGCTGCCGCCTCTGAGTTTTATAAAGATGGCAAATATATTTTTGCTTCAGAAAACCGGGAGCTTTCAGCCAAAGACCTGATTGACTATTATGAAAAATTGGTTGAAAAATATCCACTCTATTCCATTGAAGATGGACTTGCCGAAGATGATTGGGATTCCTGGGAAATCATGACCCAGCAGCTTGGGAATTCCATACAGATTGTTGGTGATGATATTTTTGTGACAAATCCTGATATTTTTCAAAAAGGCATAAGAGAGAGCATTGGCAACTCCATTTTGATAAAACTCAACCAGATAGGAACTGTCACAGAAACTCTCGATACCATTCAAATGGCAAAAGAATCCGGCTATACTACTATTATCTCCCATCGATCCGGTGAAACAGAGGACTCTTTTATAGCTGATCTTGCCGTGGGCGTGAATGCTGGACAGATTAAAACCGGATCCTTGTCAAGGAGCGACAGAGTTGCCAAATATAATCAATTAATGAGGATTGAAGAAAAACTTGGGGAATCTGCCTGTTTTCCACAAGATCTTTTTGTTTGATTGATTTTTTTATATTACGTGTGACCTTTAGGTTATGAAAAAAAAACTTTTACTACCCTTTTTTTTGCTTTTTTCCTTCCTGCTTTCAGGAACGAGCACAGCATTTGTCCCCCAGGCACCGCATCTTTTGTATCTTGTTATGCAAAAGATTAAGCAACCTATAGGGATTGAAGCTTTTCAGTCTAAAAAGTTCTTTAATTATGAAAACAGTGAAGATATTTATGTTGAGTTGGAGGAAAAACTGATCTACTTATACCCCAACCAGATGAGATCACAAATTCTCTCAGAAGTCACAACAAATTTTCATGTTGAATCCGATTTTGAGTATGTCAAAATCTCAGACGGGGCTGTTTCCTCCTATGATAAACCTCTGGTTGAACAATATACTGACATTCTTATTTACAGAGACCATGAAACTCTTTTTACTCAACTTGCTCTTTCAGGCATAGATACTTCCAAAGTATCTTTTCAAAGATATGATGATAAAATTTGCTATGTCATTGGCAGGTCACAGGAAAATGGTAAAAATTTTCCAGGGCTCTGGATAGAAAAAGAGACATTTTTACCTGTGAAATATGTGGTCGAAAAAAACAGCCAAAGGGTTGAAATTTTATATGATAACTGGCAAAAAGTCAGCAGAACCATGTACCCGATGCAGATTTTCATTTTTTTAAATGATAAATTCTTTGCCATGATAGATGTAAAAACTTTTGATTTGCGATCAAATTTTTCGCCTGCTTTATTTAATATTGACCATATTGAAAGCTTGTATCCCAAAAAAAAACCTGTTAATGAACTTGACAATCATGTAAAAGAACAACAAAAATTATATGAATAACTTTAAACAAGAGAGGAATAATGGCTAAAAAAACCAAGTATATTTTTGTTACCGGGGGTGTGCTTTCATCTCTCGGCAAAGGACTTGCATCTGCTGCCATAGGTATGCTTCTTGAAAGCCGTGGACTAAAAGTTACCATACAAAAACTTGATCCCTATATCAATGTTGATCCAGGTACCATGAATCCGTTTCAGCATGGTGAAGTATTTGTAACAGATGACGGTGCAGAGACAGATCTTGACTTGGGCCATTATGAAAGATTCACCCATGCAAAACTTGGCAAAAACAGTAATTTTACCACTGGTAAAATTTATGATCAGGTTATTACCAAAGAGCGCAAGGGTGAATACCTTGGCGGCACTGTCCAGGTTATTCCGCATATTACCGATGAAATCAAACAAAGCATCTTTCTTGTCTCCCACGATGTTGATGTAGTCATTGTTGAAATCGGTGGAACCATTGGTGATATTGAATCCCTGCCTTTTCTCGAAGCTATCCGGCAGTTTAAGACTGATGCCGGCGCTTCCAATGTTATTTATATTCACCTGACCCTTGTTCCCTATATAAAAACCGCCTGTGAAGTGAAAACAAAGCCCACCCAGCACAGTGTGAAAGAACTTCGAAGTATTGGTATTCAGCCGGATATCCTTCTTTGCAGAACTGAAAGTTATCTTGCCGATGATATTAAAGCAAAAATTGCTCTTTTTTGTAATGTGGGCAAAGATGATGTCTTTACTGCTAAAGATGTGGATTGTATCTATGAAGTTCCTCTTGTTTATAATAAAGAGGGTCTTGGTGATAAAATACTGAAAAAACTTAATATCTGGGCAAGGGCGCCAAAGTTAGATGCATGGGAGGAGATGGTTGAAAAGCTTAAGAACCCAAGATTATCAGTAAATATAGCCATTGTGGGCAAATATGTAGATTTGACAGAAAGTTACAAAAGTTTGAATGAAGCTTTGACCCATGGCGGGATCGCCAATGATGCCAGAGTTAACCTTCAATATATCGATTCAACTACTCTGACAGAAGATAATGTAGAGGAAGTACTTTCGAAAAGCGATGGGGTTCTTGTTCCCGGAGGCTTTGGATCAAGGGGTATTGAAGGAAAAATTATTGCTGCAAAATATGCAAGAGAGAAAAAGGTTCCCTATTTTGGAATCTGTCTTGGCATGCATATGGCAGTCATTGAGATTGCAAGAAACCTGCTTAGTTTTGAAGATGCACATGGTCAGGAATTTGATCCATATACGCCATATCCTGTAATTTATCTCATGAAAGAGTGGTATGACGAGCAGACCAAGAAAGTTGAAAAACGCGATGAAGAGTCTGATAAAGGCGGGACCATGCGTCTTGGTGCATACCCCTGCAGACTGATTCCTGATACTTTTGCCATGGCAGCATATAAGCAGGAAGAGATATCAGAGCGTCACAGGCACAGGTTTGAATTCAATAATGATTATAAAGACAAATTAGTGGAAGCAGGCCTTATTATAAGTGGAACTTCACCGGATCACGAACTCGTTGAAATTATAGAATTTAAAGATCATCCATGGTATCTTGGCTGCCAGTTCCATCCAGAATTCAAGTCAAAGCCGGGAACTCCTCATCCACTGTTCAAGGATTTTATTAAAGCGTCATTGAAAAATGCTGGCAAATAAATAGTGCCCGACCAAAACCGTGCCGTAACTAAACTTAGTATCATTTTTTTTTGGGCGGTTGAATCTGTTTGTTATATTTTTCAACAAGTATTTCATACTCGTCTACTTTTTTCTGGTATTCTTGTATTTCAATATTTAACTCAGTGACAAGCTTGTTATACTTTTTTCCACTAAGACTCTTTTTTTGCTCTCTCAGAGTCTCTTGTTTTTTAACTAAGTTATCAGATTCAATATCAAGCGTATCTTTTTTTATGACAAGAGATTCATGAGTGATAAAATTTTTCTTTTTATCAGATTTATTTTTATCAGGCTTTTTTTTCTCTGGAGTTTTAATACTTTTATAGATATTTAATCCTGGCCGCTGATCTTCAGGGATTTCAGAAACATCGTCTGTAAAATGCTTAATACCATCTTGATCAATCCACTGATAATATTCTGCAGAAACTGATACTGCAGATAATATATAGAAAACAGTTGCAATCCACACATATTTTAATTTCATATTGTTCTCCTGACTGGTATGATTATTTGTGATTATAATTGAAATCTTCACACAGTGTCAAGTTTAAGGATGCTGACACAAATTTTTTAATGTTTAATATTGAATCAGGGACATTGAAACTTTCAATTTTTAAAAACCAGGACTTTGACAAAACATTAAAGATGTGAGATATGAGGTTTTGGGTTTAAATTCTCACCACTCTCTACTCATACCTCACCACTAATTAATAAAAATAGGATTAATACAATGAGCTCACAAGTTACAATAGATTGTAAAAAGATTAAGCTTGAAGCAGTTTTAAATGAAAATTCTTTACAAAAAGCTGTTATAATAACTCACCCCCATCCACTCTATGGCGGGAACATGGACAACTCTGTTGTAATGAGTATTGAAAAGGCATTTTTTAACAGAGGATTTACAACCTTGAGATTTAATTTTCGGGGAACCTGTAACAGCACTGGCATGTTTGATGACGGCAACGGCGAACAGGATGATGTTCTGGCAGCATTAGCTTTTTTAAAACAGAAAAAAGGCTTTGAAAGAATTTTACTTGCCGGATATTCCTTTGGTGCAAAAATCACTGCAAAGCTTGTTGCTGAAGGATGTGACATTGATGATCATATAATGGTCTCGCCTCCTGTGGGATTTATGAGCTTTGATGATATTGAAACAATGCCGCACACAGGTCTTATTGTTTCTGGAGATAATGATGAAATTGCACCTTCAAGCCTGATTCAGGATCACATTACAAGATGGGGTATAAAGGTGAAATATGAAATAATAAAAAATTGCGATCACTTTTATTCCAACAACCTGGACAAATTAGAAAGTATAATAGAGTTGTATTTAAAAGAGTTCTTCTTTGAAATCCCTTTTTAAAAACAGATAACAGGCATTTTTCTCTCGATTGCTTAAATATAAGGCAAATATGATAAAATAGTTTATAAAATAAGTTAAATTTAGGATGTCTGACTTTTATTTTTGAAAAAAAGAATCAAATACCCTTATAAAATAAAAAAATTCTTGACAAAAATTTCAGGGTCTGGCTATGCTTATTTTAAAACCGATTAAAAGCTTTTAAATATAAATTAAATACAGTAATAGGAGGAAGCATGCCAATAAAAAACAATACATTAACCATTGATGGGTATACATTAACCATTGAAGAATTAGTCAAAGCAGGTCAGGACACATCCATAAACGTTGAGATCGACGAGAAAAACTGGCCTAAAATTCGTGAATGCAGGGAACTTGTGGAGAAATGGGCAAATGAAGAACGCTGTATCTATGGTGTAAATACAAGCTGCGGCGGCCTTGTTGACTATCTTCTTCCTAAAGAGAGAGATAATGATTTTCAGAAAAATCTTGTAAGAAGTATTACAACCCAGGTTGGCAAACCTTTTGAAGATACACTGGTAAGAACTTTCATGATTGCCAGAGCAAATTCTCTCTGCCGCGGGTTTTCAGGAATTAAAGAAGTGAATCTTAAAATTTATCTTGAAATGATTAATAAAAAGGTATTTCCACTGATTCCAAGAAAAGGTTCTCTTGGTACAAGTGGAGATCTTGGACCACTTGGGTGCATTGCAAGTGTTGCATTTGGAGAGTGGAAAGCAAGATTCAATGACAAGCTCATGCCAGGCAAAGAGGCAATGGAAGCTGCCGGGATAGAACTTATGTATCTTAATGCAAAAGAAGGGCTTTCTCTTATTAATGGTACTTCCGGAATGGTTGGACTCGCCAGCACGGTTATCACAGAGGCAACTAATGCAGTAAAGAATTCAGATATTATTGCAGCCTTTGCCATTGAAACTTTAATGGGCAGATTTAATCCCTTTGATCCAATAGTTCACGAGCAGAAATACCATCCTGGTCAGATGGCTACTGCAATGAATTTAACTAAACTGTTAAAAGGAAGTAAGCTTGCAATTGATGAAGTTGAACTTTCTTATAAACTTCAATCAACTCTTAAAGAGCATAAAGGTGTTTCTGTGGCAAGTATTCCAGTTGAAGATGCATACTCAATCAGATGCACACCTCAATTTGTAGGTCCTAAAAAAGATTCTTTACAAAATGCCAAAGAGGTCCTTTTAAGAGAACTTAACTCCAGTAATGACAATCCATTAATTTTTACAGAGCTGGATACATTTTATCATAACGGGCATTTTCATGGCCAGCCAATTTCTTTTGCAATGGACTGCCTTGGAATCGCCATGATTAATTTAGGTGTAGTAAGTGACAGACGAATTGACAGATTCATGGATGAAGCCCACAGTACTGGTCTTCCACCATTCCTGTGTAAAGAGGATACAGGCGTTAGAATGGGACTTATGGGTGGTCAATTCATGACAACATCACTTGTTGCAGAAAACAGAACCCTTGCAGTTCCAGCTTCAATTCAGTCCATAACATCTACTGCTGATTTTCAGGATATTGTAAGTTTTGGTCTTATTGCAGGAAGAAAAACAAGAAAAATTGTTGAAAACACAAATCATATTCTCTCTTTTGAACTTCTCTGTGCTGCTCAGGCAGCAGATCAAAGAGGTATTGAACGACTCAGTCCTGCTGGTAAAATCATGCACAAGGCTGTTCGTGAAACCCTGGACTACATGGACAAGGACAAGGTTTATATTGATGATCTTGAAGATCTTAAGGCCAGGATTGAATCAGGTGAATTTGTAGAGAAAATAGAAGCTGAATTGGGTGAACTTTTGATCGTACATAAGAAAGAAGAGTAATTGAGATTTGAGGTGTGGGATATGAGGCAAGAAGTTTAACATCTCTCACCTCACCACTCACACCTCACCACTCTTCAATGAAATATTAATAATAAAAATATTACAGGTAACACCATGTCTGACAAATTAATAGATATAGAAAAACAGATCGAAAAACAAATTGCAGATGCTTACATGGAAAAATTTCCTGCTCCAAAAGAGCGTCATGAAAAACTGATCAATTATATTCCTGGTGGTGCCACAAGAAGTTTAAGTTATTTTAAGCCTTACCCTATTCATATTGAATCTGGCAAGGCAGCTTTTGTTTTTACCCATGAGGGACATAAACTTCTTGATGTAACCAATGCCTATGGTGCTATTGTACACGGCCATGGTGACCCTGATATTGTTAAAGCTGTGCAAGAAAGCATAGCAAAGGGCTCTCAATATTCAACTCCAACAGACGGCCAGTATAAACTTGCAAAACTTTTATGTGAAAGGATACCAGGCTTTGAAAGAGTCAGGTTTGTAAATTCCGGTACAGAAGCCACCATGTTTGCCCTGAGAGCTGCAAGGGCATATACAAACAAGGATAAAATCATTAAAATGTCAGGTGGATTTCACGGCACCCACGATTGTGTGGCAGCATCCACAAAAAAGAACGTCATAACTGCAGGAATTCCCAAAGGAATGACTGAAGATATGATTGAAGTTCCCTTTAATGACTTCCAGGCTCTTGAAAAAGCTGTAAAAGAAAATGCTGATCAGCTTGCTGCTGTAATTATGGAGCCATTCCTTGGTGCTGGCGGTATTGTCCTTCCTGCAAAAGGATATCTTGAACATGTAAGAAAAGTAACTCAAGAAAACAATGTACTTCTGATTTTTGATGAAATCTTTTCCTACAGGGTCAATAGTGGTGGATGTCAAAAGCTTTATGGAGTCACTCCTGATTTAACAACAGTTGGCAAAGTTATAGGAGGAGGACTTCCCATTGGTGTGTTTGGCGGAAAAGAGAAGATCATGAATATCTTCTGCCATGAAAAAACTGCCACACCTTTATACCATTCAGGAACCTTTAACGGATATGAAACTTTAATGCAGGCAGGATATGCAGCTTTATCAAAATATGATGAAAAGGCAGTTGCATACATTAACAACCTTGGGGACAGGCTTCAAAAAGGTCTGCTGCAAAGTTTTAAAGACAATGGTTTAAATATCCAGTCCAACCATATTGGTTCTCTTTTAAACATTCATTTTGTCAACGAGGCCATTACAACCTCGCAACAGGTTTTAAAATCTGAAGAACAGCTTCATACACTTATGCACCTATCCATGTTAAACAAAGGAGTGTTTTCCATACCAAGAGGGCTGTTTATATTGTCATGCGCCATGACTGAGAATGATATTGATTTTTTAATTGAAAAAATTGATGAAACTTTCAAAGAATTATTGCCTTTAATTCAAGAAAAATATAAGCATCTGCTTTTATAAAAATACAAATTTAAAAGAAATTGAGTTTTTTAAAAAAAAATATGATTCTTGATAAAATTGACAAGCAGATTTTAAATACACTCCAGGAAAATGGAAAGACAACCAATTCAAGGCTTTCAAAAATTGTGGGGATTTCTGCACCTTCAACCCTTGAAAGAGTAAAAAGACTGGAATTAGCAGGAGTTATCTCTCATTTTACAGCTGTGCTTGACCCTGAAAAAATCGGGTTTTCGATTATGGGTATGGTCAATATCGGACTCAGCTTGAGTAGCCTTTCTTCAGTGGCCGAAATAAAGAAAAAATTCTTTAACTTAGAAGAGGTCATTGAATGCTATCAGATCGCTGGCGAAAATGATTTTATCTTAAAAGTAATTGCAAAAGATATTAAAGCCTATGGGGAGTTTATGAATATAAAACTTACCCAGATAGAAGGCATACAGGTTATTAAATCTTCTTTTGTCATTGATAATGTCAAAGAAAAAAGGGTATTTACTCTTAGTTTGGATGAGGAGTATAAAGTTTAATTAATCATTAAGGAAAACAGCCTGGAACGGGTAAGTAACAATTATACAGAAATTATAAAAGAAGGAGAAATAAAATGGATAATAAAATAATTATAACAGCAGCCATTACAGGGTCAGTGCATATTCCAACCATGAGTGATGCTCTTCCTATAACTCCTGACGAGATTGTGGAAGATGCAGTAAAAGCGCATGAGGCAGGAGCTGCCATTGCCCATATCCATGTTAGAAACCCTGAAACAGGTGAACCATCAGCAGATACAGATCTTTTTGTGGAAGTTCACCAGAAGATTAAAGCCAGATGTAATATTATTCTGCTTCCCACCACAGGCGGCGGTATGAACCAGACCACGGCTGAAAAACTGATTCCCATAAAAAAATTGGAACCTGAAATGTGCTCTTTTGATCCAGCACCTTTTAATTTTGGTATTTTTCAGATTGCAGGTCGGTTTAAAGAGTACAAATTTGATTGGGAACCAAAATATCTGGAACTGGTTAAAAACGTGACTTTCAGACCAACCTTTAATGATGATGAAATCTATGGAAAAACATTTCTTGAGCTTGACACAAAACCTGAAATTGAAATTTATGAACTGGGTCATGTCTCCTATGTAAAATGGCTGCTTGAAGAAAATCTATTAAAAGCTCCTGTGCATCTGCAATTTGTATTTGGCCCCATGGTTGGCTGGATGACACCGTCTGTAAAGCATCTTGTTTTAATCCATGACGAAGCAAAAGAAGTTCTTGGTGAAGAGAATTTCACATGGTCTGTTGCAGCAGGCGGACGTTTTCAGATTCCAATCACCTCCACTGCCATGGCAATGGGAGCCCAGAATGTAAGGGTGGGGCTTGAAGATTCCATTTATGCAGGAAAGGGTATTATGGCAAAAGCAAGCGCTGATCAGGTTAATATGATAAAAAGGGTTGCAAAGGAGATGAGCCTTGAACCTGCTACATCTGATGAGGCAAGACAGATTCTTGGATTAAAAGGACTTGATAAAGTGAATTTTTAATTTTATCTGGTGTCTGTATATATAAAGTAGTCTTTAAAAAAAGTTAAAGTTTAAAATAATAATTTAAAATATAGGAGGGCAACATTGAATTATTCCGGTTATGCATCAATTCATGCTAGGCATATTCCTGATAAAGTTTGTCTGATAGAACGAACCCCGGCAGAGGGGAAAAGGCGGACTTTTACCTGGAAAGAATTTAATGACGAAATTAACAGAACAGCCAATTATTTGACAAAGGAACTGGGGGTTAAACATGGAGATTTTGTCATGCACCTTCAAAAAGATTCTTTGGAGTGGCTTGTAACATATTTTGCTATCATACGTATTGGGGCAGTGGTTGTACCATTGAATTTTCGGTTTGAAAGTTCTGATATCCTTTATGCAGCAGAAGTCTGTAATCCTGATGTATTTATTTTGGGATCTGAATTTTTGGACGTTGTCCAGCCTGCTCAAAAAAATCTGTCAACGATAAAAAAATATATCTGTGTCGGCAAGGATGTTCCCGATGATATGATCGGCTATAATACAATTCGTGAATACCAGGATACGTCAGATGCGCTTGTGGGAGTTGACAGGGATCACGGCCTTGCAATGATGTTTACTTCAGGTACAACAGGAAAACCAAAACCAGTACTTCATACTCATTTTTCAATTAACAATACTGCCGTTGGTAATGGAATGACCTATTTTGTTCAGACAGATGATAATTATTTATTCTTCTTACCTTTATATCACAGTGGAACTATGTTTTTGTGGGCACCTTTTTATGCTACAGGGGCGCAGGGAACAATTATCCGAGATTTCAGGGATCCCAAATGGATTATTGAAGCCATTGCAGAAGAAAAATGTACGGATGTACTCTTTGTAGTACCCATTGGAATTGCATTGCTCAATGCTCTGGATCAAGGGGATATTAATCTTTCTGATTATGACCTGTCTTCCTGGAAGTATATGGAGATCGGTGCACAGCCCGTACCATTTGATATTATGAAGCTTCTTGTGGAAAAACTGCCCTGTAAAGTATCCAATATATATGGCATCACAGAAGGCGGTGGGGGTGGATTATTTAACCTTTATCCAGAAGATGTTCTTTCAAGGCCTGGTTCCATTGGTAAACCGACATTTGGGGTTGAGGCCAAAATCGTCGACCCTTTAGGAAAAGAATTGCCAGATGAAACTGTTGGTGAACTGGTATTCAGAACGAATAGAATGATGCGTGAATACTATTCCAATCCTGAAAAGACCGAAGAGACTTTAAAAAATGGATGGCTCGTCACCGGCGATCTGTTAAAAACTGATAAAGACGGATATTTTTATATTGTTGACCGCATGAAAGATATGGTTACAAGTGGTGGTGAAAACATCTTTCCTGTTGAAATTGAAGATGCCTTAATGGATCATCCTGATATAAATGATGTTGCCTGTATTGGATATCCGGATGAGAGACTTGTGGAAATTGTTCTGGCAGTTATTCAGCTCAAAGAAGGTAAACAGTTGAGTGAGGAAGATGTCATTGAATTTGCAAAATCGAAATTATCCATGTATAAAGTTCCCCGCAAGGTTATTTTTGATCAGGTTCCACGAAACCCGACAGGAAAACTGATGAAGCCACAGCTCAGGGAAAAATTTACCGGACGAAGGGAAGCATTTAAAAAATTAGATTAACTTTTTATCTTGACTTGTAATATGGCTGTAATATAGCTTACTATTTTACTATGGTAATTTATTTTACTATAAGGTAAGTTATAAGGATTGATTTATAAAG
This sequence comes from uncultured Desulfobacula sp., assembly GCA_964196205.1. Taxonomy (GTDB): domain Bacteria; phylum Desulfobacterota; class Desulfobacteria; order Desulfobacterales; family Desulfobacteraceae; genus Desulfobacula. Next base: position 1,386 of record CAXMTQ010000027.1, on the reverse strand, counting down.
GTTGTTAATGAAGACAGCTTATAAAAAGTGTCTCATGTATTTTATAATTATTAATTTTAGGAGGATGGTCCATGAAAAAATCGAGAGTAGCATTTATTATTGCAAGTGTGTTTTTGCTGATGTCAATCATGTCAACAAGTGCAATGGCAAAACAGTTAAACTTCTCTTCCTGGCTGCCACCGGGGCATCCCATCGTTGCAGATATGATGATCCCCTGGATGGAAAATGTTAGAGAAGCAACAGATGGAAGGGTTGATATCAAGCTTCTGGCAAAAGGACTGGGCCATCCAAAAGCTTACTTTGATATAGTAAAAAACGGTATGGCTGATGCCGGCTATACATGTAACGCTTATTCACCGGGTCGGTTTACACTGTCTGAAGGTGTGGAACTCCCCTTCTTAGGAAACAGCGCAGAGGCAACTAGTGTCGCCTATTGGAGAACCTATCAGAAATATTTTGCCAAGGCTGACGAATATAAAGGTGTTAAACTTCTTGGCGTTATGACCCATGGTCCGGGGCAGATTCATAATTCGAAATTAGTAGCCCAGTCTATGGCTGACCTTAAAGGCATGAAGTTCAGGGTACCTGGCGGGATTGCAGCACAAGTTGCTAAAAGTCTGGGCATCGTTGGAATTCAAAAACCGGCCAGCCAGGCGTATGAGCTTCTTTCCCGTGGCGTTGCAGATGGCGTTGTTCTTCCGTTAGAATCAATCAAATCTTTCAAGATTATTAAGGTGGTTCCATACACCACACTGGTACCTGACGGGCTTTATAATGTTTCTTTTTATCTGGTTATGAACAAAGACACTTTTAAAAGTTTCTCCACAGCCGATCAAAAGGCTGTTATGAATGTATCCGGTGAAGCATTTGCAAAGCTTGCAGGAAAAGCTTGGGATGCAGCAGATCAAGTCGGGCTGATAGCCATGAAAGCAAACGGCAATAAAATTGAAACTGCCACTCCTGCATTCATCGCAGAGATTAAGCAAGCCACACAGCATTTAGAGGCAGACTGGGTAAAAAAAGCAAATGCCAAAGGTGTTGATGGTGCAGCGGCATTGAAATTTTTTAGATCTACAGTAAAAGCATATAAATAAAAATGGTTGAATCTGAAAAAGATAACACTCAAGTCGGTGTTTGGAATTTATTTTTCCATTTTTAGCGAATTGATCATAATAAAAAATAAAATCAGGCCTGAAATACCGACCATGATTGACATGAAAGAAAGCAATGGTGACAGCGGCATATACAAATACTCCGTCCTGTCCCCATATTCGGCAGCATTTTCTGCTTTTAACCACAACTGCCAGCTGATAACACCCATGACGATTAAATTAATCAGGTTAATAATCACTTTTTGAATCGGTTTAATCTTATCAGGCACAAAGC
>CAXMTQ010000026.1:0-15319 GCA_964196205.1 uncultured Desulfobacula sp. | reverse complement strand
GGCAGAACAAAATCTGAAGAGACAAAATTAAATCAGCTTGAAAATCAGAGACAAAAAATAGAAAATCAATTGTTTCAGGATGAAACCATTGATAAAAAACCCATTAATGGAAAGTCAGATAAATTATCAAATATCAAAAAAACAATCTCTGACTATAAAAAAAACATTGACAAGGTAGCCTCTTTTGATTCTGAATTGAGTCTTGTGAAAAAAAAGCATTATGATCTTAATATGTGGCTGCCAAATCCATATTATATAGGGTTTAGAAACCAGGATATTGAAATCAAACGTTCTGAAGTTTTAATGACGAGCAGGCTTGATGGTGCCAATGCAGAGATTGTAAAAAGAATTATCAATGACACTATTGAAGCTGAAAAAGAGGGTTTAAAAGGTTCTGCATATTTTGATGCCAGATGGAAAGATCCAGGCAGCGGAAAAAAACTAAGCGGTTATGCTTTTTATGACAGATCCATCCATGGAGCATCACAGCTGCTTTTAAAAAACAACCGAATAAATGTTGTTCTCAATGATGAGAATACTCTGTTTCAAAAAGGCCAATGCCCTGATACAGCACTTTACTGCGGCTGGTACAGCCTGGCAAAATATATTGATGCTTTTAAATGGACAAAAGGATCTGTGGGATATCATATTGCAAGTTCAGAATGCACAACTTTAAAAAGAGAACAAAGCCAGGTGTGGTGTAAGAAAATGCTGGACAATGGGATTGCAGCAACCATAGGTCCTGTGGGAGAGCCTTATGTTCAGGCCTTTCCTGTGCCCCGGATTTTCTTTAATTTTCTCACAGAGGGTTATCTAACTCTTGCAGAATCATATATAATAAGCCTGCCTTATCTTTCATGGAAAATGGTTCTTGTGGGAGACCCTTTATACAAACTGAACCTGGCAGGTAAAAAACCACTATAAAACTTACAGCGCAAGGGTGAAAAAATAGTAAACATACTGTTTATAAAAAATCAATTTTGAAACTCATCTATCCATATTTTAAAAAAAATCTAAATAAAATACTCCTGGGTATTTTATGCATGATTATTGTTGATGCTGCACAGATAATTGTTCCCCAGATTATAAAAACTATAATTGATAACCTGACTACAGAATCTTTTGACAGCAAAACACTCTTTTTCCAATGCCTTTTTATCCTTCTCCTTGGTCTTGCCATGGCAGTCTTGAGATATGGATGGCGTAATCTTCTCATGGGAAGTGCAAGGGATGTTGAAAAAAATATCAGAGATGATCTTTTCAGACGTGTTTTAAGCCTTGACATGGCATATCTTGATAAAGTCAAAACAGGCGATATCATGGCGCATGCTGTAAGTGACATCAACCATATCAGGATGGCATTCGGCTTTGGATTGATTGTGTTTGTGGATATTATTCTGCTTGGTGGCGCCACCCTTGCCATCATGGCCGCAACTAATCTAAAACTCACTGCCCTTGCCATGATTCCCATGCCCCTGTTGATCATTGTCACAAAAACTCTGGGAAAAAAAATGCATACATTTCATACAAGCGCCCAGAAATCATTTTCCATGTTGACAGAGCTTGTAAGAGAGAGTTTTTTTGGTATCCGCATAATAAAAGTATTTAATTTTGAAACTTTAACAGGGAAGAGAGTCAAGGAAGCTTCGACAGATTATTTTAAAAAAAACCTGAAACGAGCTTTTCTTACAGCGTTGCTGAAACCTCTGCTGGGTTTGTTTTTTAATATGTCCACACTGATAATCATATTTTATGGTGGTTTTCTTGTCATACAAAAGGTTATCACACCGGGTGAACTTGCAGCTTTTCTTCAATACCTCGGAATTCTTGCATGGCCCATCATTGCCATTGGATGGATAACCAATCTGTTTCAAAGGGGAATGGCTTCCCTTGAAAGAATTAATCTTCTTATTGATGCAAAACCAGATGTAAACTCTCCTGAAAATCCAAGCAGACTTCCAAAAATAGAAGGAGACACTGTTTTTAACAATGTCAACTTTGCCTATTCAAAAAATCAATATGTACTTAAAAATATAAACTTGAGGATACATAAAGGCAGCCGTATTGGAATTACAGGCCCGCCCGGCTCCGGAAAAACAACTCTTGTCCAGTTAATTCCAAGGCTTTACAATCCAACAGAGGGAAAACTTTCCATAGATGGCATAAATATTAAAAATATTGATCTTAATTTTTTAAGAGAGAATATCGCTCTTATGACCCAGGAGGCATTTCTTTTTTCAGGTACAATCAAGGAGAATATTCTCATGGGCAGACAGCCTGAAAAAAAGCGGCTTGACCAGATTATACATGTCTGCAGTCTTGGAACCACCCTGGAAAAAATGCCCAAAGGTCTTGATACTCTTGTAGGAGAACGTGGCGTTACATTGTCAGGCGGCCAGAAACAGAGGATTGCCCTTGCCCGCACCCTGATAGCCGACAAACCCATTATTATCCTGGATGACCCCATAAGTCAGATGGACACTGACACTGCATCCAAAGTTATTCTCAGGATGAATCAAATGAATCAAGATGCATGTTTAATAATTATCTCCCACAGAATTTCTGCACTTGCACCCTGTAACAAAATTTATATTATAAACAACGGTGAAATAGAGTCTTCCGGAACCCACAAAGAACTAATTCAAAAGAGTGATTTTTATAAAAAATCCTATGAGGTTCAGCAGTCAAAGAGGGGTTATCATGTCTGAAAATCATTTGGAAGAGAGAGAAATAGAACTTGCTGACCTAAAACTTATAAAAGCTGTATGGCCTTTTCTCAAACCCTATTTATGGATGCTTATCATTACAACTTTCCTGGTCTTTATTGTTACAGCTATTGAACTTGTCATACCCATTTTTATTCAAAAAGCATTTGATCACTTTATTATTCCTGTTGCTGAAACAGAGGGTATCAATATCTTTGGCTTCTATATTGGATCTTTCAAAATCTTTTGTCTTATTTTTCTAACAATAATCATGATTGCATTTATAATTGATTTTGTTCAAAGCTTTTTCATGGAATACACAGGCCAAAAAATCATTTTGAATTTAAGGTGTGAACTATTCTCCCATATGGCTTTTCTACCTGTTGCCTTTTATGATAAAAATTCCAGTGGTCGCTTAGTATCGAGGGTAACCAATGATGTTGAAAACATGAATGAAATGTTCACATCCATCCTGATATTTATTTTTAAAGATCTTATGCTCATGACAGGCATTCTTGTGATTTTATTTAACATTGATATCAAACTTGCTTTCTATCTCTCCTGCCTTGTACCTGTAGTTGTAGCAAGCATTCTGTTCTTCTCAAAAGTGCTGCGAAAAACATTTAGAACTATCAGGCAAAAGATAGGTGAAATAAACCACAGTTTTTCTGAAGCTGTTACAGGCATCAAGATAATCCAGACAACATCAAGCCAAAGCACATTCATGCACAGATTTGAAACTCTTAATTTTGAACACTTCACAGCAGCACTGTTTCAGATTAAAATATTTTCCATATTCATGCCTTTTATAGGCTTTCTCGGTATCGTAAGTACTGCCATGATCATCTGGTCAGGAAGTTTTGAGGTTATTGAAAAATCCATGACCATTGGTGAACTTATTGCCTTTTTCACCTATATGAAACTTTTTTTCCGCCCCTTAAGGGATTTATCGGAAAAATTCAATTTTCTCCAGAGTGCACTTGCCTCGGCAGAACGTATTGTAACAATCCTCAATCATGACAAGGCAAGCTTGAGAACCGGGAAAAGACAAAATCATATTGATAAAATCCACAGCCTTGAATTTGATAAAACAGATTTTTCTTATAAAAAAAATGAAAAAGTATTAAATAATATTTCCTTTTCTCTTAAGAGAGGAAAATCCATTGGAATTGTAGGGGAAACAGGGTCGGGCAAAAGTTCAATCATAAACCTGATCACAGGTTTTTATCAATTAGACAAAGGTAATATTCTTATTAATAATTTAGATCACAGCTCCATTAATATCAAAGATATAAGAGACAAAATCGCACTTGTCATGCAGGATCCTTTTCTTATTTCAGGCAAAATAAGAGATAATATTCAACCCTCAAAATTAGAAATGAAACCTGAAGCTCTTGAGAAGGCATTATATGATGCAAACTGTGATTTTTTGTTTAATAAATTTTCAGGTATTGACACATTGATACAAGAGGGCGGCCGCCCCCTCTCCAGCGGTGAAAAACAGCTTGTCTGCATTGCAAGGGCATTTGCCTTTAACCCTGATTTGATTATTTTTGATGAGGCAACATCTTATATGGATTCGCAATCTGAACAAAAAGTCCATGATGCCATGAAAAAACTTATGAGAGGAAGACTCGCCATTATCATTGCCCACAGACTCTCCACAGTGAAAAACTGCGACACCATTCTTCTTTTAAGGGATGGTACAATCAAGGAGCGAGGATCACATCAGGAACTTGTTAAATTAAAAGGTGAGTATTATCATCTTTTAAGAAAAGAGCAAATCTAAAATTTATAATTTTATGAGTTTCCCGGGTTGATCAGGTTTTGCAACATGCAGAGTAATGTCTGATCCGTTCAAGCCTTTGAAAACTTCTGCAGCAGCTTTTTGGGGAGTATTGTTTTCTTCACTTAAATGGGCAAGGATAACATGCTTGAGATTATCAGCATCAAGCTCTTTAATTAAATCTCTGGCATCAATATTGGACAGGTGCCCGGTTCTGCCTTTGATTCTCTGCTTGAGATGCCATGGATAGGAACCATTGATCAACATATCAGGATCATGATTTGACTCAAGATATAAAACAGTGCTGTTTTTCAAATGATCTTTGACAAGGCTTGTTGCAATACCAAGATCTGTTGCAATACCAAGTTTATGGTTTTCAAATTCAAGGGTTAGTCCAACAGGATCTATGGCATCATGGGAGATGGAAAAAGGATTTATCTTAATTTGATTTATTTTAAAAGATCTGCCGCATTCAAAAAATTGCAAATTTTCAATTTCACCAAGATTTGAGCAGGCATTCCAGGTTTTTTGTGTGATATAAACAGGGATATTATAACGACGGCTCAATATGCCTGCACCTTTGACATGATCTGAATGCTCATGGGTGATTATAATTGCTTTAAGACTTTCAGGCTCAAAATTAACTGCGTTTAAACGCCGCTGAATTTCAATGCCTGAAAGCCCTGCATCAATTAAAATGGGAAAATTTTTGCACGAAACAAAAAGGCAGTTCCCCCTGCTTCCACTGGCAAGGGGACAGACAAAAAATGAATTATTTTTCATCTTCTTTTACAGCTTTATAGCTGAGTTTTATCTTTCCATCTCTTGTAATATCAAGAACCTTTACAGGAATAACTTCTCCCTCTTTTAAGACATCTGTTACCTTTTTAACCCTGTAATTTGCAAGCTCGGAAATATGTACCAGGCCGTCTGTACCCTGTTTGATATTTACAAAGGCGCCAAAATCGGTAATTTTGACAACTGTACCCTGATAAATGGTACCAATCTCAGGATCAAGGGCAATATCTTTAACCATTTGAAGTGCAAGTGCAGAATCCTCTTCATTTGTCGCAGCAATTTTTACAATACCATCGTCATTTACTTGGATAACAGTATTGGTATCAGCCTGAAGAGCCCGGATAACTTTTCCGCCAGGACCTATAATATCCCTGATTTTGTCAGACTTAATCTGAATACTGACAATTTTAGGAGCATGGGGAGAAACTTCGTCTCTTGTATTTTTCAGAGTTTCAAGCATTTTATTAAGAATATGTATCCTGCCGCCTTTGGCCTGGTTAAGAGCTGTCTCCATTATATCTTTTGAGAGTTCTTTAACCTTGATATCCATCTGAAGAGCTGTAATACCTTCAGCTGTTCCAGCAACCTTAAAATCCATATCACCAAAATGATCTTCATCTCCAAGAATATCTGACAGAACAGCAGTTTTATTCTCATCTTTAACAAGCCCCATGGCAATTCCTGAAACCGGTGCCTTGATTGGGACACCGCCATCCATTAAGGCCAGAGTTCCCGAGCATACAGTACCCATGGAGGAGCTCCCATTGGATTCGAGAACCTCACCCACAAGACGAATAGTATATTCAAAATCTTCCGGGACAGGAAGAACTCTTGAAAGAGCACGGTTTGCAAGGTTACCATGACCGATATCCCTGCGGCTTAGACCGCCCGCGCGTCTGCACTCTCCCACAGAAAAAGGAGGAAAGTTATAATGGAGCATGAAAGCCCTTGTCTCATTACCCATGAGGGTTTCAACACGTTGTTCATCCATTCCGGAACCAAGGGTTAAAACACCAAGCACCTGGGTTTCACCCCTTGTAAAAAGAGCTGAACCATGGGTCATTGGAAGATTTCCAACCTCACAGTCAATCTGTCTTATTTCATCAAAGGCTCTGCCGTCAATTCTCTTGTCTTCTTTTAAGACAATATCACGACTTGTTTTTTTAACACATTTTCCAAAAGCCTCTTTGATCCCTTTAATCTGCTCTGGGTAATCTTCACAAAATTGCTCAATGACTTCATCTTTTAAAGCACTCAAAGCTTTTTGACGCTCGATTTTTGTTTTTATCTGAACTTTTTCATAAATTTTATCTCTTGAGAATTCAACCACTTTTGCAATGAGTTCTTCATCCTTTACAGGCGGCGCAAACACTCGCTTCTCTTTTCCAAACTCTCTTTTAAGTTCAACCTGAAGATCAATTAATGGCTGCAGAGCTTCATGTCCAAAAAAGATTGCATCAAGCATATCTTTTTCAGAAACAATATCAGCGCCTCCTTCAACCATGACAACACCTGTTTTCGAACCTGCCACCATAAGTTCAATGTCGCTTTCTTCCATCTGTTCAATTTCAGGGTTGACAACAAACTCACCGTTTATCCTGCCCACTTTTACACTTGCAATGGGACCTGCAAAGGGAATATCTGAAATTTCAAGGGCTGCAGAAGCACCCACCATGGCAAGGGTATCAGGTTCATTGATTTTATCCATTGAAAGAACCGTAGCAATAACCTGGGTTTCATAATTGTAATCATCTTCAAAAAGAGGACGAATGGGTCTATCAATCAATCTTGCAGTTAAGGTCTCTTTTTCAGAAGGTCTGCCTATTTCTCTTCTAAAATAATTTCCCGGAATCCTGCCTGCTGAATAAATTTTTTCCTGATATTCAACTGTTAAAGGCAGAAAACTGATTTCCGGTTTTGGATCTTTTGATCCAACAGCAGTAACAAGAACAATGGTTTCTCCGCACTGAACAATTACTGATCCTGATGCCTGTTTGGCAATTTTACCTGTTTTAATGGAATACTCTTTTCCATTAATAGTTGTTGTAAATGTTTTTTCCATAAATTTTTCCTATAATAAATAAGGCGAAAATGATAAGGAAATTTCTAAAAATTATAAACCCGCATGTCTGACATTAAACCTGATAGTCTTAAATGCCCCGAATTGTGGTTGCTTAAAATTATAAATTTAATGGCAGGCATGCGAACTTATTTAAAATTTCCCTTAACATTGTCACTCGACAGGCTGTTACAAAACGCTAACCTCTTCATTCCGCAGCAGACAGTCTATTAAAAATAATAAACCGGTTCCTGACCAAACATAGTCAAAAACCGGTTTTGTTTCATTGTTATCGTCTTAATCCGAGTTTTTCAATCAGGGAACGATATCTGTTTATATCTCTTTTCTTGAGATAATCAAGAAGGCTTCTGCGCCTTCCAACAAGGATCAACAAACCACGTCTTGAATGATGATCTTTTTTGTGCTCTTTGAGATGTTCTGTAAGATAAGAAATACGGTGGGTTAAAATTGCAACCTGCACTTCTGGTGAACCTGTGTCAGAATCATGAATTTTAAATTTTTCAATCATCTCCTCTTTGTTTTCTGCTAATAAAACCACTTTAAAACTCCTTTATATGGAATAAATAAAATATGGTATTTTTCAACAATCTAACCTTTTTATGATTTCCTATCCAATATTCCATTCAGAAAAAGAAATGCAAAGCAGACTATTATACCATTACAAAAATATATAACCTTGCATAAATACCAGTTAAACTGCAAAAACGCAAGAATAATTATACTCCTGCCGATTTTTATTAAGCTGGACTATGGCGAGCAGCTCGCTGTTGTCATCAACTAACCTTACGGATTGACCAGGTTCTGACAAGGAAGACTCCAGTTCATTGACGAAAAGCTTTTGCCCGAACTTAACCTTTTGGGTTGTTGAACGGTTAACTGCAATTTTTGGCATAAACTTTAAACAATCTGACATGGGAATAATCTTTTGCATTGCATCATCTTTATCAAGGCTTTCGAGTTCAGAAAGTTTAATTGCATTTTCAAGTTGAAATTCGCTGGACTGGGTTCTGCAAAGTTGTGAAAGATGGGCGCCGCACCCGAGCTCTCTTCCGATATCAAAGGCAATGCTTCTAATATATGTTCCCGAAGAACAAAAAATCTCAAGATCACAACAGGGCGGTTTAACCTGGTTGATTTTTATACTGAAAATTTCAATCTGCCTTGGTGGTTTTGTGATTTTTATCCCCTGGCGCGCAAGCTTGTACAGTGGCTGGCCTTTATGTTTTAAAGCTGAAAACATTGGTGGCACTTGTTTCTGGACACCCTTAAAAGATTGCACAACCTGCTCTATATCCTGTTTTGTCAGAGCTTCCATGACACTATCTGATGCAGTAAAAACTGTTTGTCCTGTCAGATCATAAGTATCTGTTTCCCTGCCAAGACAGACCCTTGCAAGATACCTTTTATGCCCGTCAAGAAAAAACTGCGAAATTCGGGTTGCCTTGTTGATTGTGCATAAAAGCAATCCTGTGGCAAAGGGGTCAAGAGTACCTGTATGCCCTATTTTTTTTACTCCAAGGGCTTTTTTAACACGGGCTACTGCACGGGCGGAAGATATACCTTCAGGTTTATTAATTGCTATGATGCCATTATTCATGTTTGATTATTGAGATTTGAGATGTGAGTTGTGAGACCTGATATTTATGTTGTGAGATAAAATAAGAGAGTTCTCTTATTCATCTGATATCCCGATATTAGCAGATCGAATCAGCTCATCCATCCGGGCTGCTTTATCAAAAGAGTCATCATAGGCAAATTTTAAATCCGGCATATATTTGAGTCCTAATTTCGGAGCAATTCTTTTTTTAATAAAACCTTTTGCACTTTTAAATCCTTCCAGAGCCTTGAAGATTCTCTCTTTATCACCAAAGATAGTAATATAGACAGTGGCAACCCGTAAATCAGGAGTAAGCTTAACACTACTTATGGTAGCCATCTCAATTCTCGGATCCTGCATCTTTTTACTTAAAAGTTCAGTAATGGCATGTTGAATTTTATTACTTATTCTTTCAGCGCGTGTATAGGGTTTCATCTTTAATTAATCAGCCTTATACTTTCTCTCTTCAACTTCATAGCATTCTATAACATCACCCATCTTGATATCATTATATCTTTCAAGACCGATACCGCATTCAAATCCTTGCTCCACTTCTTTAACATCATCCTTAAACCGGCGCAGAGAGGAAATCTGTGTATCACGCTTGATAACACCATCCCTTAAAAGTCTTACATTTTTGCCACGGACAACCTTGCCCTGTGTAATTTGACAACCGGCAATTGTACCCATTTTCGGAATTACAAATGTATCACGGACATCTGCCTGGCCGATAATATTTTCATGGAATGTTGAAGGCATCATACCTTCAAGAGCAGCTTTAATATCATTTATAACATCATAAATAATATCATAGAACCGCATATCCACATTCTCCTCTTTGGCCATTATACGAATCTGTGGCGTGGGTCTTACATTAAAACCTACAATAATAGCATCGGAAACAGCTGCAAGGGCAATATCTGAATCATTAATAGTACCCGTACCAGAATGAACGATTTTAACATCGACTTCATCCTTGGCAAGATCTTTTAAAGATTCATTTAATGCTTCAATGGAGCCTTGAACATCTGCTTTAACAATGAGTCTAAGCTCCTTGATTTCAGCAGCTCCAAGATTTTCAAACATTTTTTCAAGGTTAGCCCGGCTTTTCTTGGCAAGCTCCTTTGCTCTCTGCTTTTGCATTCTATGCCCGGCAATCTGTTTTGCATCCTTATCAGAAGCCACTGCAACAAATTCATCTCCAGCATCTGGCACACCATTTAAACCAACAATTTCCGCAGGTGTGCTGGGACCTGCATTGTCAAATCTGTTCCCGCCATCATCTATCATTGCCCTGATTTTACCTGAATAAAGCCCGCATACAACAGAATCACCATCTGATAAAGTCCCCTGTTTTACAAGGACAGTTGCGACTGGCCCTCGTCCTGTATCCAACCTTGATTCAACAACATAGCCAGATGCTTTTTTATCAGGATTTGCCTTGAGTTCCAAAACTTCTGACTGTAGTAAAATCATCTCAAGCAGATTATCAATGCCTTCTCCACTCTTTGCAGAGACCTTAACAAAAATAGTATCTCCTCCCCAGTCTTCTGCAAGCAGATCAAATTCGGAAAGCTCCCGCATAACCTTGTCAGGGTCAGCTCCCTCCTTGTCCATCTTATTAACGGCAACCACAACCGGTACTCCTGCTGCCTTTGAATGATTTATAGCCTCTTTGGTCTGTGGCATAACTCCATCATCAGCTGCAACAACAAGGATAACAATGTCAGTAACCTGTGCACCCCTGGCTCTCATTGCAGTAAAAGCAGCATGACCAGGGGTATCAAGAAAAGTAATCTGCCCGCCGTTTGGAGTTTTAACATTATAAGCACCAATATGCTGGGTAATCCCCCCGGCTTCACCGCTGGTGATTTTAGATTTCCTGATAACATCAAGAAGTGAGGTTTTACCATGGTCAACATGTCCCATGATTGTGACAACCGGGGCTCTTCCAAGCAGTTTGCCCTCATCGTCATCCCCACTTACCATATCTAAGAGAGTCTCTTCTTCAAAAGATGCTCTCTCCACCTCAAAATCAAATTCTGTAGCAACCAGCACAGCTGTATCAAAATCAATTGTCTGATTCACCGTTGCCATGACTCCCATACCCATCAACTTGGCAATCATCTCGTTTGCTTTAATACCCATACGTTTTGCAAGTTCTGCAAGTTCAATGGCCTCATCTATTTTAATACGCCTTTTAATGGCTTTCGGTTTTGTAATCTGGGTCTGTTGAAAATTTCCTTTTCTCCCTCTGGGATCTTTTTTACCACGTTTTTTTCTGCCTCTACCACCCTTGTATAAGGCATCTCCTTCAATAACTGATTTTTTCTTACGCTTTTTTCTTTTTACAAAAGGTTTATCAGTATCAAATCCAGCTTTTCTTTTGTTACGCCTATCATCACCTGGCTTGGAAGGTTCAACAGGTGGAATAACAGCGTCAGAACTCACAGGAGAGGAGGGTTTTACTGGATCTTTCTTTTGAAACTGTTTTTTCCTGGCACTTGGTTTTGGTCTGGAACTTTTGGCTTTTTTCCTCTCATCTCCGGATTTAGTTTTTTTCAAATTTTCAAGAACTGAAGGATCTGCAATTTTTACTATTTTAGCAGGCGCAGATTTTTTCTTTCTCTTTTTTGGCTTTTTTTCTTTTTCCCTCTTCTCTTCTTCTTTTGGAACAGCAGCTGCTTCCTTTTCCTTTTTTGAGGATTTTTTCTTCTGTTTTTCTGGTTCAGGCTTTTGTTTTTCTGACTTACTTACTGCTCTCTTCTCTTCTTTTAATTCTGCAGCCTTTGGTTTTTTCTTTTTACCAGAAGAGGTGTCTACTTTTTCAGGTTCAGGTTCAGGCTCTGACTCAGCTTCAACACTTTCAGTAACAAGAGGTTCTACGATTCTGGCAGGTTTGCTTTTTACCCTTTTTGGTTTTGGAGAGATTTTTTCAGTTGCAGAGACTGATATTTTTCGTTTTTTCTTTTCAACATCTTTTTTACTCTCTTCTGACTTATCATCAGACACAACAGCTGGTTTTATTTTTTTTTCTTCTTTTGCAGATTTTTTCTTTTTTATAACTTCTTCCTGCTCAGGCATTGTCTCTTTATGTATCTCAATTGTCTCCTGGACTTCAGGGTCAGCTATCTCTTCTGCAGTCTGCTTTCGCCTGCGTATGACAGGTGATTTGATTTGAACATCTTTCTGTTTTCTTTTGGTTTTTCCCAAACATTTTTTTTTGATTTTGCTGATATCACTATCTTTGAGAGAACTCATATGGCTTTTAACTTCAATTTTCAACTCTTTCATCTTATTAAGAAGCGCTTTATTTGTCATATTCAGATCTTTAGCTAACTCATATACTCTGATATTCGCCATTTATTGCCCCCACATAATACTATTTATTTTCTTTTGTCTGTTATTTTAAATTTTATATAACTTCTGCTTGAATTATCTTAGCTTCCTTAAATTTCCTGATCTTCTCCAGGATCTTCTCCAGATTTTTCTTCAAGTTTTTCTTTGGATTCTTCTTTCTTCTCTTTCTGCCGCTCTTCTTTATCTTTTGCCAGAATTAATTTTGCCTCATCAACAATCTCTTCAGCCTTGGATTCTTCCAACTCACTTACTGAAACAATATCTTCAATGACTGCCTGTGCTATATCTTCAATAGAAGAGTATCCCCCTTTAAAGAGTGCTTCTGCCAAAGGTAATCCCACCTCGGAGAGTCTCATCAGGCTGTCATAACCCTGTTTTAATTCACGGCTGTAATCCTCTTCACTGGTTACTTCTAAATGCCAGCCGGTGATTTCACAGGCAAGGGAAACATTCTGACCGCCCTTACCAATGGCAATTGCAAGATATTCATCATTTACAATAACTTCCATGGATTGATTATCTTCATCAATAATCACCCTTGCTATTTCAGCAGGAGAGAGAGCATTACAGACATACCTGGCTATATCAGGACTCCACTGAACAATATCAATTTTTTCACCACGAAGTTCTTGAACAATACTTTGTACTCTGTTTCCTTTCATTCCTACACAGGCCCCAACAGGATCAACATCAGAATCAGTAGAGGATACAGCAATTTTAGCCCTTAAACCCGGTACTCTTGCAGCCCCTCGCAAAGTTACAATTCCTTCTGAAACTTCCGGGACTTCAGTCTTAAACAATTCAACCAAAAATTCAGGGTGGGTGCGGGACAGAAGAATCTGTGCACCCTTTGACTCTTCTAATACATCCAGAACATAAGCTCTTAATCGATCCCCTCTTTTATAATTTTCCCTTGGCATCTGGTCCCTTGGCCTTAGAACTGCTTCTGTCTGACCCAGATTAACAATGATACTGCCCCGGTCAAAACGCTGAACAATACCATTTATAATTTTTCCTTTTTTATTGATGAAATTTTCATAAACAGCATTTCTTTCCGCCTCTCTCATTTTCTGAATTATGACCTGTTTGGCTGATTGAGCAGCAATTCGTCCAAACTCTTCTGTGTCAATCCTTATACCAAGGCTGTCTCCTATCTCACACTCAGGATCATATTCGTATCCCTCTTCAAGGGTTAACTCACTGTCTTCATATTCAACTTCTTCCACCACCTCTTTAAAATGGAAAACTTCTACATCACCACTTTTACCATCATAATGAACCTCTATATCAGCTCTGGCTCCTATTTTCTTTCTTGCTGCTGATACTATAGCCTCTTTCAGGGTATTAATAAGAACTTCTGCATCAATACCTTTTTCACGGCTCACCTGGTCAATAACCCTTTTAATATCTGTGATAAACATTCTCTAACGTTCTCCATTTTGGTGATCTGCAAGTTTTGCCCTGCTGATCACATGATCTGATATTTCAATCTCTTTTTTATCGACTAACATCATAACAGAATCATCATTAACTGTTTCAAGAATCCCAACAAACTTTTTTTGATCTTCAATCAACTCATTGGTCCAAATTTTTACTCTTTCACCCCTGAAACGATAAAAATCTTCTTTTGTATTTAAAGGCCTGTTGGGCCCGGGAGACGAGACTTCAAGTCTGTAACTGCCAATATTTTCAATTTGTACATCGATTAAATCACCAAGCTGGCGGCTTATATAAACACAATCCTTCAATGTAATACCACCTTGCTTATCCAGAAAAAGCCTTACAATTTTCTCTTGGTTACTTCTGGCAATCTCCAGATGAACAAGCTCAAAATTTTCAGCCTGGCACAATGGTTGAGCCACCTCTTTAATTTGATTAATCAGCATGCTCTTATATTTTTTATCGTCTTTCAATTGTTCTTTTATTAACCATATATTGGTTTCACCCTTAAATACAAAAACGGGCAGATGCCCGTTCCTACTACAACATTAACAAGACCTTCACCCCAATTATTAAAGGTTCAGATCATATCTAACTCACATCAATGGAACCTAATCTACCATCCAGCTGCTTAACCCCGCCTGCTAAAACTGGAGCGGGCAACGAGACTCGAACTCGCGACATCAAGCTTGGGAAGCTTGCACTCTACCAGCTGAGTTATGCCCGCATAAGCCAGTCAATATATCAAGCCCTATCTTATTTGTCAATTTATTATTCCGGCAAATCAGCATTAAATAGATCAATAATAGTTTTGGAAATATCAGTATGCAGCTTTTTAAGATTCTTCTCTTGCAGGGTTCTATTTGCAGCTCTGTAAACAACCCTGAAAGATAAAGATTTTTTATTTTCAGAAAGAGTCTCTCCTTCAAAGGCATCAAAAAGAGAAACTTGTTCAATCAACGATTGTTTTTGTGCAATTTCTTCAAATTGCTTCGAAATTGCCCCAATGGTTACTGATTTCTCCACAATAATTGTAATATCCCTTGAGACAGAGGGAAATTTCGGCAGAGGCATTGCTGTAATATTCCCATGAATCAAAGCCTGTAAAGCTATAAAATCCAGGTCAAAAACAAAGGCATCCTGCTTCTTTAATCCATAATTTTTTAAAACCTTTTCATTGATTTGTCCAAGAGTACCAATCAGGGTGTCACCTGATTTAACAAAGGCTGCATATCCATTTTTATAGTATGGGCAGGATTCATCTTCAATTTTTTCAAAACTTAAGTTTCCAATTATAAGTCCTTGCAAAAGGCCTTCCACCACACCTTTTAAATCAAAAAAATCAAACCTTCTCTTTTTTGAATACCATGATTGATCAGAACGATTACCTGTCATCAAAGCAGCAACAACTTCTCTCTCTTCAGGCAGAGATCCCTTTTGGGTGGCAAAGAAAATTTTACCGATCTCAAATAGCTTCAGTGTGTCTGTCTGAAGGGAAATATTTTTTTTCATTGTTTCAAGAAGTCCTGGAATCAAAGAACTTCTTAAGACTG
>CAXMTQ010000025.1:8933-15330 GCA_964196205.1 uncultured Desulfobacula sp. | reverse complement strand
AGATTGTCGTAGACAAGCTTAACCGTATCTTTGGTTGGACTGCCGTCAAAGAATTTCAGCTTGCCAATTCGGGTGTCAACCGTATCCGGCGTCAGAATGGTGTCCGGTATTTTGTTGTTGTAGCCGGGTGTGTTTTGCGCGAGCACTGTCGTGCTACTCCCCACGATTAGAACACTCGCCAAAAACAGTGAGCACATTAGCTGGACCATGGTTTTCATTGTTCTTTCTCCTTTTATTAAGTGGCCCCCTTTTCTCAGAGCGCGTTTTTAAATAATTTCCTGTCCTTCATAATCACGGGGATCTTGTCCTTGTTCGGCAAGAGCTGTGTGTAGGCTGTATTAAGGCCAGTAGTGTAGTCAACAGAATGTTTTCGGATCTCAATAAATCAGGTGCTATCGATTACTTCTCCTTTCACTTATGTCCGGATGAGATTCGAGGATCCTTTCCCGGCCCACTCACTGCCATAAAGCGTGGCAATCCGGATTCGAGACAACGTATCCAGAACCGGTTCCGGCTGCTTCCTCGGGTGCTGTCCGAAAGCCTCGATGATCGTGTAGGCATCGAGACGAGTGAGCGCTATCGCGACGGAACGGGCATCGAAAGCCGGGGTCAGGCCCTGTTTCTGGTCCGCCTCAATGCGGTCACATGACGCGTTATCAAACCCACCCAGGAACAGGTTCCAGGCTTTTTCAAAGCGCTCGTCAAAAGTGGCCGCATCGGCAATGGCCCGCACAAGAGGGCCGCGTGTATAGCAGACGCGAACCACCCGGTCAGCGACTCATGCAACAGAGTGACGGGGTCACCAACGCCCACAACCCAGGGCTCGGAAGCCTCGAAGATATCGGCCTGCAGGATTTCCAGCAAGGTCGCCATCACCTCATGCATATCTTTGAAATACTGGTAAAACGCCGAACGACCAGCTCCTGTTGAAGCCATTAATTTGTTTACAGTCATATCACGAAATGAATGTGTCCAGGTGAAATCTATAGCCGCATTTAGAATTGCAGCACGTGTACGATCGGATTTTCCGACCTTGAGCACCGGCTGCGGACTCACGTGCAACCGAGACATTAATTTTGTAATATCTGACATAGTGTCAGACTATATTGACACTATGTCATTTTGTCAAGACAAAAAAATGAATAAATTTTTTGAGCTGATTTATACATCTCCCACAATTTTTCGATTTGCCATACCCTCCAGTGGAAAGGTAAATTTCCTGGAACGGGTTATTCAGCATATTTATTTGTGTTACCCCTGTATAATATTACTTTTGACCTTGACAGGCTGTAATAGATAGTCAAAATTAGATTGTTAATATTTTACTTATTGGAGTTTAAGACATCGCCTATATAAATAAAAATATCCTTACCGCTGTTGTTGCAGCAGAAAACGGTGAGATTTTTGAGCTTGAAGGTTATGGTGCGGTCGGCATGTCCGGCATTACACCTGTTGTGTTGAAAAAAGAGAAGACAATTTCCATGCCCCATGGCAGTGAACTTATGATGCTGCCGCAAAGAAGACCCATTGTCTATAATCCTGCCAAATACAAATTTGAAATTATTGAAGACAACCCATTTGAGCCGGGAGAAAAGATTTTTCCTGTTGCAGTGTTTAACTCACCAGGTTATGTAAATCGACATTCCTGTGCCTATGATAATAAGGGCATAAAAGGGCTCCTGCCATTGTTTTCTTATGGAGCGACTGGTTTTGGTAAAAACAGTTTTCGCTCAGCTGCCATTCTTGTTGACAGGGAACCCCGTCAGGATTTAAGGCAGATGCCACACAAAGGTATTGTTAAAGGCGTAAACAAAATGAGGGGAAAATACCCTGATAACCGCCTGATGAGCCATCTTGAAACCTGTGCCCTTGAATATGGCTGTCCTGCCGGAAAAAATTTTTTTCTTCAAAGATATGAAGCTCCTCTTCCAACATCAACAACATGCAATGCCAACTGCCTCGGGTGTATATCGCTTCAAACAACAAACACTCTTTCTGCCTGCCAGGAGAGGATAAATTTTACTCCAAACGCACAGGAGATTGTTCAGCTATCCCTTGAACATATTTCCCATGTTAAAAATGGTGTTGTCAGTTTTGGCCAGGGGTGTGAAGGGGAACCTTTAACGGCATTCAAAGCCATAGAGCCTGCTATAAAACTTATCCGGGAAAATAGCGATCAAGGTACAATAAATTTGAACACAAATGCAAGTATGCCTGAATATGTTGAAAAATTATGTAAGGCAGGCCTGGATTCCATGAGAGTGAGCATGAATTCTGTCAGAGAAAATTGCTACAGGGCCTATTTTCGCCCCAGATCATATCAATTTTCAGATGTTTTAAAGAGCATTGAAACAGCAAAGCAACATGGGAAATTTGTTGCAGTAAATTACCTTAACTGTCCTGGTTTTACAGATTCTGAAAAAGAATTTACAGCATTGAAAAATTTTATCAAAACTTATCAAATCGATATGATTCAATGGCGCAATCTTAATTTTGATCCAAATAAATATTGTGAAATGATGTCAAAAGTTGAAGATTCCGGTAAACCTTTGGGAATGCAAAATATAAATTGAAAAATTAAAATTCCAATACCCAAAATTATTACATGGCTATTTTAATCCGTCCAAAAGTTT
Organism: uncultured Desulfobacula sp.; assembly: GCA_964196205.1. Taxonomy (GTDB): domain Bacteria; phylum Desulfobacterota; class Desulfobacteria; order Desulfobacterales; family Desulfobacteraceae; genus Desulfobacula. Next base: position 12,697 of record CAXMTQ010000025.1, on the reverse strand, counting down.
ATATCAAAGATAGTGAGGCAAAATTATGGATAATAAAAAAATTATAATCATTGATGAAACATTAAGAGAGGGTATGCAGTACAGAGGAATCATGTTTTCCTATGAACAGCGCAGGAAAATTATTGATTTTCAGGAAAAACTCGGGATTGATATATGCCAGGCAGGTTATCCCCCTGCCCATATCAAAGAAGCACAAATTATAAAAAAACTTTGCCTCTATGTAAAAGAACAGCGATATAAAATTTGTATTGCAGCAATGGGGATGGCAAATATCCATAATGCCGAGATTTTACTCGGCACGGGTATAAATGATTTTCATTTTCACATACATATCAAAAAAGAGGTAACAAAGGATAAGCTTGATGAAATCCTTGAAAGTCTTTTAAAAACCATTCAATATGTCAGAAAGCACAAGCCAGCGGCTGTGATATCCATTGCCATGCTGGATATTGGCAGATCAGATGATGATATCCTTGAAAAGTGTATATCTTTTTTAAGTCAGCACAATATAGATATTCTCTCCCTGCCGGACACTTCGGGAATGATGTCTCCTAACCAGTTGTTTGAAAAAATAGATAAATTTTCTTTAAAAACAGGGAAAACAAAGATTTCAATTCACTGCCATAATGATATGGGCATGGCATCGGCAAACAGTGTAATGGGCATTCTGGCAGGCGGCAAAGTTCTTGAAGCTTCAGCTCTCGGCATTGGAGAGAGAAATGGGATTGCTGATCTTTATACAAGTGCAAAAACACTTAAAGATCAGGGTTTTTCCATTAATTTGAATACAGATGATATTGATACTTTTAAAGCCTATTATGAATATATTGATTCCATAATATATGAACAAAAGGGTGAGAACCTGTTAAATACCAATACTCCGGTCTTCGGAGATGCTGTAAAGACCCATGTGGCAGGTACCCATGCAGATGGTAAATTCGGTATTGCATCTGAAGAGCAATTTTTCTTAAATGTTTTATGCGGCAAACAGCTTGTTAAAAAATATCTGGATGCTCATAATATTAGCTATCCTGCAAATATTCTTGATGATCTAACGTTAAATATCAAAGCAAAAACTCTTCAATTAAATCGCTGCCTGACTGATACAGATATAAAACTGATTATTGATTCAATATAAGACTAAAAAGATATTGCAAATCAATGATGATTTGTATAAAATAATGGTTTTAGTATTTGAAGGAGTATTGTTTGAAAATTGATCTTAAAGGCATTGTTGTTATATGTGGTAATTACGGCAGTGGTAAAACCGAAACTGCTGTAAATCTTGCTATGGTTAGAAAGCAGGAAGGTCTTGATGTAAAAATTGCAGATCTTGATCTTGTTAATCCATATTTCAGGACCAGGGAGGCAAGAGGTCTTCTTGAAGATATGGACATTGATGTTGTATTGCCGGATATTAAGTATATGCATGCAGATCTTCCCATACTGACTCCGGCAGTTGCAGGAATAATTCAGCAGCCATCAGAGCTGACCATTCTTGATGCTGGAGGGGATGATGCAGGGGTTACAGTTCTTGCAGCACTTGCAGACCATTTATCCAAAAAGAAGGTTCAGATGCTGCAGATTATCAACCCTTTCAGACCATTTACTGAAAATGTTGAAGGCTGCATTAAAATGAAAGAGGAGATAGAAAAATCTTCTAAATTAAAAGTAACAGGGATTGTCAGCAATGCCAATCTAATTGATGAGACTACCATAGAACATATTTATAAAGGATATGAACTGTTAAAAGATGTATCGAAGGCAACAGGGATTGAGATGAAATTTATTACAGCTGGATCACATTTAATATCACAACTTGAACTCAATGATTTTTCCTGCCCTGTTCTAAAAATAGACCGGAAATTAAAATTCCCATGGAAACAAACTAAATAGGAGTATAATAAATGGCGTACAAGCATATTATTGATTCTGAAGTATGTAAGGGATGCGGGCTTTGCGTAAATGTCTGCCCTAAAAATGTTCTTGAAATTACAGATAAGGTAAATGTAAAGGGGCATTTCCCTGTTTTTCAGGCAAGACCCGATGATTGCATCCATTGCACTATATGCTGTATCATGTGTCCTGATGTTGCCATCAGTATTATTAAATTAGAAAAAGAAACTGCCAAATTATAAGGATATAATATAATGACAAAAGTATTAATGAAGGGGAATGAAGCAATTGGCGAGGCAGCCATCAGAGCAGGGTGTAAAAATTATTTTGCATACCCCATTACTCCCCAGTCAGAAGTTGCAGAGTATCTGGCAAAAAGAATGCCGGAAGTTGATGGTGTGTTTTTGCAGGGTGAAAGTGAAGTGGCTGTGGGATATATGATTTTTGGTGCAGCAGCTTGCGGTGAAAGAGTTATGACAACCTCTTCAAGTCCGGGAGTCAGTTTAATGGGTGAAGCCATATCCTATATTGCAGCAGCACAATGTCCTGCTGTATTTGTAAATATAATGCGCGGCGGTCCAGGTCTTGGGGGAATTCTTCCTTCCCAGGGAGATTATTTCCAGGCAACCAAGGGTGGTGGTCATGGCGATTACAGACTTCTGGTGCTTGCGCCGGATGGTGTTCAGGAAGCCGTTGAAATGACCATGAAAGCCTTTACTCTTGCAGAAAAATACCGGGGGCCTATTATGATTCTCGGGGATGGTCTTATTGGCCAGATGATGGAACCTGTTGAATTTCCTGATGATCTTAAAACTGAACCTTCAAACAAAGATGACTGGGCAACAAGCGGTATGGATACAAGAAAAAGCAAAAAGAGAAATCTTGTTAAATCTCTTTTTCTTGATCCAACAGAACTCAATGAGAACAACCTTATCCTTAAAGCAAAATACGAGCAGATGAGAAAAGAGGAAGTGCAGTATGAAGGATATAATACTGACACTGATTATCAAGTTCTTATTGTCAGTTACGGTACCATGAGCCGGGTTTGCAAAACATCCATTGATATGATGAAAGAGCAGGGACTTGAAGTCGGGCTTTTAAGACCGAAAACTCTGTTCCCTTTTCCTGAAAAAGAGATATATGATGCTGCAACAAAGACAAGCTGTAAAACAGTTATCAGTATTGAAATGAGCATGGGGCAGATGGTGGAGGATGTTGAACGCTGTATTAAAGGTAAAAGAAAAGTTGATTTTTACGGTGAATGCGGCGGTGATATTCCAACACCTGAAAAAATTATCGAAGTTATTCAAGGACTGCTTTAATACATAGATTTAGGAGAAAAATATAATGGGAAAAGCATTTTCAAAACCAAAAAGCTTAAGCGATAACATGACGCATTATTGTCCGGGCTGCACCCATGGCATTGTTCACAGGCTTGTGGCTGAAGCTATTGACGAGCTGGGTATAGTGGGAAGAACCGTAGGTATTGCTCCTGTGGGCTGTGCAGTTCTGGCATATAATTATTTTAACTGCGATTTTCAGGAAGCAGCCCATGGCCGCGCACCTGCCATGGCAACGGGAATTAAAAGAGTCCGACCTGACTTGATAGTTTTTACTTATCAGGGAGACGGCGACCTTGCCAGCATTGGTATGGGTGAAATCATCCATGCTGCCAACAGAGGGGAAAAATTCACAACTATTTTTATTAACAATGCTATTTACGGTATGACAGGCGGCCAGATGGCCCCAACTACCATGCCGGGTCAGCGTGCCACTACTGCTCCTGCGGGTCGGGATCCTGAACTGACAGGCATGCCCATAAGAATGGCAAACCTTTTGGGAGAACTTGTAACTCCTGGCTATGTTAC
>CAXMTQ010000025.1:0-8923 GCA_964196205.1 uncultured Desulfobacula sp. | reverse complement strand
TGTTACAAGGCAGGCAGTGTTAAATCCCAAACAGGTAAATAAAGCTAAAAAAGCCATAAAAAAAGCCTTTGAATACCAGGTGGAAGGAAAATGTTTCAGTTTTGTGGAACTTATAAATACATGCCCCACAAACTGGGGATTAACTCCCGTTGATGCATTAAAATGGGCTGAAGACAATCTTTTGCCCTATTATGAACTTGGTGATTATAAGGTGCCTGAAGAGTAGACCATAATTTTTGGAGATAAATATATATGCAGACAGAAATAAAATTTGCAGGATTTGGTGGTCAGGGAATTTTACTCAGCGCTAAACTTCTCGCATATGCAGCAATGAAACAGGATTTTTTTGTAGCCTGGGTGCCATCATACGGACCTGAAATGAGGGGCGGAACAGCCTATTGTACTGTTGTTATCAGTGATAAGCGTATAGGTTCTCCCATTATCAAGAATCCAAGCCACCTTGTGGCAATGAACCGTCCTTCTCTGGAAAAATTTGCCAATGATGTAAAACCGGGTGGCGTGATTTTTATCAACAGCTCACTTATTCCCACAAGAAGCGGAAGAGATGATATTATCGAGCTTATCGTTCCTGCCAATGATATTGCAATTAAAGCCGGCAGCGTTAGAGCAGCCAATATCGTTGCATTGAGTGCTTTTGCTGCAAAGGCGGGTATTGTTGATCTGGAACTTTTAAAAAAGTGTGTTAAAGAGGAATTTTCAGCCAAGACAAAAATTATTCCTTTGAATATGAAAGCCTTTGATGAAGGTGTTGATATTGCAAGTAATTGAGTGATGAGGTATGAGTTGTCAGGTATGTGTATTTCTCACACCTCATATCTCAAAACTCACAACTAAAAAAAATAACTTATAAGGAGGGCATCATGATTAGAACGGAAATATCCCTTTTTCTTAAAAATGCACCTGGAGAGCTTGGAAAATTAACTGAACTTCTGGCCGGCGACAATATTAATATTGATGCCATTACCATTCAGGATGCATCTGCCTATGTACAGAATCTTTTTGAAGCCCGCGGTAAATCCTTAAAAAGACTTGCCTCTTCAGCAAGTTATGCTTCCATGAGAAGAGACTCTGCCAAATTTGCCCTGATCCGGCTCATTGTTGACAATGCACAAAAAACCATAGAAATTTTAAAAACAAACGACTATCTGTTTGATTCAAAAGAAGTCATCACCCTTGAGATTACAAATAAACCTGGTGAATTTACAAAAATTACGAAAAAACTTGGTGAAAAGCAGATCAATATCAATTATGTTTATGGATCTGTTTCCGATTCCGACGGTAAATGCCTGTTTGTATTCTCACCTGAAGATATCAAACTTGCTGAAGAGCTTTTCAAGGATGGGTATTAAAAAATATTGTCTGCTTTTTGTTTGACTCTAAAGTGATTCCTCTTTTTTGATCCTACATTAATATAATTGGTTTGTTGATTGATATTTTGATTGTAAATTTTTATCAATACATCTATGTTGATTAAAAATGCGGCAGGCTGTCGGAAAATTCACTATCAGAGAGGTTGAATGAAGATCCTGAGTGTTGATGATGTATCTCTATCCTTTGGAGGTTTGGAAGTCTTGTCTAATATCTCCTTTGATGTCAATGAAGGAGAGATCTTTGCAATCATCGGCCCCAACGGGGCAGGCAAAACATCTACACTTAATATTATCAGCGGATTTTACAGCCCTGAAAAGGGAAAAATTCTGTTCAAGGATAATGATATTACCCATCTTGGCGCCGACAGGAGAGCTGCACTTGGAATGGGCAGGACTTTTCAGAATATTGCTCTCTACCATGGCATGTCTGTTCTTGATAATATCAAGCTTGGTGCCCACACCCATATGAGAACTGGCTTGTTGTCAGGTTTGTGGTATTGGGGCTCTGCCCACAGAGAAGAGATGGCGCTGCGCGAAAAAATCGAAGAAGATATCATTGATTTTCTTGAAATTGAATCCATTAGAAAGCTGCCGGTAGGCTCCCTTGCCTATGGTCTGCAAAAGCGGGTTGAACTTGCCCGCGCCCTTGCCATGCGTCCAAAGGTTCTTTTAATGGATGAGCCTGTTGCAGGTATGAATGCAGAAGAGACAGAAGATATGGCAAGATTTATTCTTGATATTAAAGAGGAGCACAATATTACAATTGTACTGATAGAACATGATATGAAAATGATCATGGATATTTCAGACCGGGTTCTGGTATTAAATTTTGGTCAGGCTCTGGCCCAGGGAACTCCGGGAGAAGTGCAAAAACATCCGGAAGTTATTAAAGCCTATCTTGGCCAAAAAAAGGCATAGGTATGACAAAAGGCTTCAATTTGGCAAAAATCATGAAAAGAGGATAAAGATGGATATATTTCTGCAATTGATGGCAAGCGGTCTCCTTGTTGGGGGAGTATATGCTCTCATTGCCCTAGGGTTTGTACTGATATATAAAGCCACCAATATCATCAATTTTGCCACGGGTGAATTCATGATGATTGGTGCCTATATTTTCTACTCTCTTGTTGTATATTTAAAATTGCCTGCTCTTATTGGGTTTCCCCTTGTTATTATCTGTGCTGCTTTGCTTGGAGCCCTGGTTGAACGACTGATTTTACGACATATGCTGGGCCAGCCCAATATCAGTATCATCATGGTTACAATAGGTTTAAGTTCAATTTTAATGGGAGTTGCCGAAGTGATATGGGGCTCAGAGTTTAGAAGTTTTCCTCCGCTTTTCCCGAGAAAACCTATTATTATTGGAGAGATTGTACTGCGCTCCAATCTTTTTTACGGATTTTTAATTGCCCTGGCTGTGGTGGTGGTCTTTCTGCTTTTGTTCAAATATGCCAAAGTCGGCATTGCCATGCGTGCCACTGCCAATGATCAGATGGCTGCCTTTTCCATGGGAATCAATGTTAAATCCATGTTTACAATTTCCTGGGGTTTTGGTGCCATTGCAGCCTCCCTTGGCGGCATCATTATTGGTAATATCGGTGGTGTGCAGCCAACCCTTGGTCATATCGGACTTAAGATATTTCCCATAGTAATTCTTGGAGGCCTTGATTCAATTATTGGTGCAGTGGTGGGAGGTCTTATCGTGGGAATTGTGGAAAATCTTGCAGGTGGCTATCTTGACCCGATTTTCCATGGAGGAGTCAAAGATCTTGCACCCTTTGTTGTTCTGATTATCATCCTTTTAATTAAACCATACGGCCTGTTTGGCACAAAAGAGATTGAAAGACTCTAAAAGGAGAAACAGCTCATATGTATATTGGAGATTTCAAAGAGACATACTCGTCAGACCAGGCTGTTTTTGCTAATACCACTTCCCGGTTCTGGCTTGGTGTTTTATTTGTGATTTTGTTGATTTTTCCCTTTGTGGCTGGTGATTATTTTCTGTTTATGGCAAATCTTGCAGGCATTGCCATAATAGGAGCTGTGGGTCTGAATATACTTACTGGTTTTGCAGGTCAGATATCCCTTGGCCATGCAGCATTTATTGGTGTGGGTGGATATACAGCGGCAATTTTATCCACACGTTTTAATATGCCCTTTCTTGTATGTCTTCCCCTCTCAGGATTAATGGCAGCTTTTTTTGGTATAATAGTGGGGGGCCCCTCCCTGCGCCTTAAAGGTCTCTACCTTTGTATTGCAACTCTGGCAGCCCAGCTTATCCTTGAATTTGTTTTTGTCCACTGGGAATCTGTGACCGGTGGTATCAGGGGCATTAATGTCTCTTCGCCTGAAATTTTTGGGTTTGTGCTTGATAATGATTTTAAATTTTATTTTTTAACCCTTGTTATTGTTATAATCTGCGTGACAGCTGCAAGAAATCTTTTCAGAACCAGGGTGGGCAGGGCATTTATTGCCATCAGGGATAGAGATATTTCAGCTGAACTCATGGGTATTAATTTAATGCAGTATAAACTTTATGCCTTTGGTATCAGTTCATTCATGGCAGGGATTTCAGGATGTCTCTGGGTTAATTTTTTAAAAACAGTTACTCCGGAGCATTTTCCCTTGATGGAAAGTGTCAGATACCTTGCAATGATTATTGTAGGCGGCATGGGGAGTATCTTAGGTTCCATATTTGGCGCTATCTTCATGACAATAGTCCCAGAGATCATTAAAACCATTCTTGGTTTAATAGTGAATGTTTTTCCCACAGCCATGAGTTTTCTTTTTCCTTTTCAGCAGGTTATTTTTGGATTGCTCATTGTTGGATTTTTGATATTTGAACCCCATGGACTGGCTGAAATATGGTATAGAATTAAAAATTATTTTCATCTATGGCCCTTTGACCATTGATTTTTGAACTTTAAAAAGAGGACGTTTTTTTTAACCATAAAAAAGGAGTGATCATGAAAAAAAGTATTATTTTAACCATGGTATTATTTTTATCGTTATTGTTAAGCATGGGCAGTGTTTCTTTTGCCGAAGAGGTAATTAAAATCGGGGCAGGGCAACCTATTACAGGAAGATTTGCCTTTGCAGGCAAACATATCAATGCAGGCTTGATGGATTCTCTGGGTTATGCCAATGAACAGGGCGGTGTTGACGGGAAAATGTTCAAGTATATCTATGAAGATACTGGATATGATCTCAAGCGCGCCATTGCCTCATTTAAAAAACTGATGGCCCAGGATAATCCAGTCATGATGTATGGTGAATCCACAGGTGTTGGAAAAGCCATGGCTCCGGAAATCAATTCGAGGTATCATGTGGTTTATGGCTCCACCAGTTTTTCAGAAGAACTCAGTGACAGGTCAAAAAATCCTTATATATTTGTAAGCGGTCCAACCTATGCACAGCAGTTTGGTGTTCTGCTAAAATATATTGCCAGCCAGCCAAAAAAAAATGGTAAACCTCACAGAGTTGCATTTTTCTACTCTGATACTGAATTTGGCCGTGACCCCATTCCCTTTGCCAGGAAACTTGCCAAGGAGCTTGGAATTGAAGTTGTGGCTGAAGAGGTAACAAAGGTCGGAGCTGTGGATATTACAAGCCAGCTTCTGGACCTGAAACGCAATAAACCTGAATATTGTATTTTCCAGGGTTATGTAGTTCCGCCCATACCAGAAGTTATCAGAGGAGCAAAGGATTTTGGCCTTGATATTACTTTCATGGGTACTTTCTGGGCAATGAGTAAAATGCTGCTGGGTAAATTAGGTCCTGATGCTGAAGGTTACATGGGGGTTTCTCCATATTCTTACTGGTACATGGATGATGTTCCTATGATCCAGGCCATGCACGCCTACTCCAAAAAGCATCACCCAGATGTGAAATACCGCCCCAATTCCTATATGCAGGGATGGTTCTCAGGCATGGTTTATGTAAAACTTGCAAAAATGTGTAATGATGCAGGTCTTGCCATTACAGGTGAAAACCTTAAAAACATGATCCCAAAGATTAAAAACTGGGATACCGGTGGCTTAAGCGGTGTTGTCAGCTTTGGCAAAACCAATGCAACAGGAATGGGAAAAGTTTATAAAGCCCACAATGGCAAATTTGTTGCTGCTTCAGACTGGATTCAATTAGATTAAAAAACAGGAGATTTTTGGTGTCGTCGATTCTAAAAGTTAATAACCTTGAGGTGCTCTACAATAATATCATTCTGGTATTAAAGGGGCTCTCCCTTGAAGTTGAAGAGGGTAAGATTGTGGCTTTGCTTGGCTCCAACGGAGCCGGCAAATCTACAACTCTGAAGGCCATCAGTGGTTTTCTGCCCCTTGAAGATGGAGAAATCACCGACGGCACCATTAATTATAAAGGAGAATTAATATCTGGGCTTGGCCCCCACCAGATTGTGCAAAAAGGTATTTTCCAGGTTATGGAAGGCCGCAGAGTTTTTGAAGATTTAACAGTGGAAGAAAATCTTATTTGTGGAGCCTATACCCAGAAAAGCAAGGCCAATATTGCACTGGGCATGGAAAAGTGCTTTGATTATTTCCCCATATTAAAAAAAAGATATAAGCGCCTTGCAGGTTATTTGAGCGGCGGAGAACAGCAAATGCTGGTCATAAGCCGTGCAATGCTTGCAACACCGAATCTTATGATGCTGGATGAACCCTCAATGGGACTTGCTCCCATGCTGGTGGAAGAGATATTTGAAATCATAAAGAAAATCAATGAAAATGAGGGGACTGCAATTTTGCTTGTGGAGCAGAATGCCAGTATGGCTCTGGAAATAAGTTCATACGGATATATCATGGAAAACGGCCGTATTGTATTGGATGGAACCCGGGATCTTTTAATCAATGACAGGGATGTTCAGGAATTTTACCTTGGAATGGGAGATAGTGATAAAGCGACAAACTACCGCAATGTAAAGCATTACAAGCGGAGGAAAAGATGGCTGAGTTGACAAACAGAACTCTGCCACAGGTTTTTCTGGACAGGGTGGCTGAGGGCAAAGATGAAATTGCCCTGCGGGAAAAAGATTTTGGCATCTGGCAGACCATTACCTGGAACAAATACCTTGAACATGTCAAGCATTTTGCCATGGGACTTGCAAGTCTTGGCTTTAAGCGGGGAGACCATCTTGCCATTATAAGTGAAAATTGCAGGGAGTGGCTTTATGCAGACCTTGCATGTATAAGTCTTGGTGGAGTATGCCTCGGGGTGTATCCCACAAGTCCATATCCAGAGGTAAAATATGTTGCGCACCACTCTGATTCCACAATTGTCATGTGCGAAGATCAGGAGCAGACCGATAAAATTCTTGAAGTGATGGATGAACTGCCACTGATAAAAAGAATTATTGTCAAAGATATGAAAGGGCTTCGCAAATATTCAAAAGATATTATAATTTCATTTAAAGAAGTTGAAAATCTCGGGAAAAAATTAGAAAAGAAAAGACCCTATTTTTTTCTTGAAGAGATTAAAAAAGGTAATCCCGAAGATATATGCATAATGATATATACTTCAGGTACAACAGGCCCTCCCAAAGGCGCCATGGTCAGCCATAAAAATATAGAGGCTACAGCCTTAGCATCAGCGGAAGCCATGGAAGTGACAAAAGATGACACTGTTGTCTCCTATCTCCCCCTGTGCCATGTGGCAGAACAGATTTTCAGTCTTTATCTACCCCTGTTTATTGGAAACACAGTCAATTTTGCCGAAAGCATAGCCACAATCCAGAGTGATTTAAGAGAAATTGCCCCTACAATGTTCCTGGGCGTACCAAGAATCTGGGAAAAACTGCATTCCTCCATTACCATCAATATCCAGGATGCAAGCAGATTAAAACGCTGGATTTTTCAGCGTTGCATGAAAATCGGCTATAAAAAGGCAAATATGCGTCTTAACGGCAAAAAGATAAGTGTTGGCCTAAAGCTTTTCTGGTGGGCTGGATACTGGCTTATGTTCCGGGCTCTGCAAAATTATATTGGCCTTAGAAAAGCAAGAATGTGTCTCTCTGCCGCAGCCAAGGTGAGTCCTGAGGAACTCCTGTTTCTGCACTCCATAGGCATTGAGATAAAGGAAGGGTACGGCATGACCGAGTGTACGGGACTCTCCTTTATCCACATGGGAAGTGACATCAAACTTGGAACTGTGGGAAAACCCATCTCCTGCATTGAATATAAACTTGCCAGTGACGGTGAATTAATGAAAAAAGGCCCCAGCGTGTTCATGGGGTATTATAAAAACCCTGAAGCCACTGAAAAAACAATTGTTGACGGCTGGCTCATGACCGAAGATATCGCTACAGTTGATGATGATGGTCACGTCTCCATAGTGGATAGAAAAAAAGATATCCTGATAACTTCGGGTGGTAAAAATATTGCTCCCTCTCTGATTGAAAATGAACTCAAGGTAAGTCCCTATATTAAAGAAGCCATTGTAATTGGAGACGGCAGAAAATTTATTTCTGCCCTTATCCAGATTGATTTTGATAATGTGGGCAAATGGGCTACCAACAGACAGCTTGCCTATACTACTTTTAAATCGCTGTCAAGCATGTCTGAGATCAATGAATTAATTCAGGAGGCTGTAGATGCTGCTAATGCAAAATTTGCCAGGGTGGAAAATATCAGAAAATTTTTGCTCTTGACCAAAGAACTTGACCATGATGATGATGAAATGACTGCTACCATGAAAGTAAGAAGAGCCACAATATATAAAAAATTTGCTCAAGAAATCGAGACTATTTACAATGTGTAAAAAGAGCAGAAAAGTTCACTCAATTTCTTTAAAATAAATTCATATTACGGAATCAAGATCAAAAATAATGCTTCCGATAAAAACTTTTATTTTTATTCTTACAGGTATCTTTTTGTTATCTGCCGTGACCCATAATTTTACAGTGGGATTTTCACTTTTTTTAAATACTCCTGAAAAATGATTGACTGCAAGGTCAAGCTGGTATGTATTATAGGTTCCCGAAGATATGGTGATGGTCTCTTTTTTGATTACGGTTGCTTTTTGAATAAAATATTTTTTCCCATTGGTTACAGGAAAAGATAGATCTTGACCGGTGTTAAATTTAAAGGTTCGCATTTTATAAAAGGCTGAAAGCGGATCAAATGTATTGGCAGGAATCTTTATGGGGTTTCTTTTCCCTCCAGATTTTGAATATAAGGCTGTTTTTTTATCCCAGTCAAAAAGAACTTTGACATCTCTTTTATCTTTACCAGTTTTTGTCTTCCTGTATAAAAGAGACCGGGTAAAATCGAGGTTGGTAAAGCCTTCATGCCTGTCCCTTATTTTATAAAATATATCAATATACTTGTTTGACTCTATTTCAAGGATAAAATTATATGCTTTTTCGCCATTTATGGTTGTAAGGTCAAGAACCCTGAAGCTAGCTTTTCCGGCTTTTATCTTTTCCCAGCGGACACTGTATTTGATTTTTTCGCCTGGGAGAAACGGCAATTCCTTTTCTTCGGCATAAAGAGACAATGCTGAATCAAACAAAACAGCTGTCA
>CAXMTQ010000024.1:6068-15487 GCA_964196205.1 uncultured Desulfobacula sp. | reverse complement strand
ATTCTATGGTTTTTTTATCATCATAAGAGGATTCTTCTACAAGATATTGGCAAAGTTTTCCAATTCTCAGGGTTTTGTCATAAACACTTCCAAGTTTTTCCTGGAAAGTAACATTTTTAAGTCTGTCACGAAATTCATCCAAAGAAGATTTGCAATCCTGCTCATAGAAAAATTTAGCATCTGACAGACGGGCTCTGAGAACTTTTTCATGACCATGGGCAACAAGAGCCATATCTCTTACATTTGTATTGTTAACAGCTATGAACAAGGGTTTTAAACTCCCTTTTTCATCTGTGAGGGCAAAGCATTTCTGGTGTTCTCTCATAGCTGTGATCAGAACCTCATCAGGCACTTCAAGAAATTTTTCATCAAACCTGCCAACAATGGGAAATGGGTATTCAACAAGATTAGTTACTATATCAATTAAATCATCATCTTTGAGAATCTGTGAATTATACTCCTTTGCACAGCTTTCAATAGCCTCTATTAAAACTTTTTTTCTTTTATCAATATCTGGAATAACACCAACTGATTCAACAATCTTGGCATAATTATCTGCACAATCAACTTCATATTTTCCTGGATTCATGAATTGATGGCCAAAAATTTTCGAGCCTGACTTAATATTCCCAACTTTAAAAGTAACTGTTTTATCTCCGAAAAGTCCCACAAGAGAAATTATGGGTCGGGCAAAACTTATGGAAAGATTTCCCCATCTCATGCTTTTGGGAAAGGGAATAGATAAAATTTGTTTTTCAAGCATATTTTCAAGAATGGATATGGTGGAGTCACACTTTTCTTCAATAACAGCAGTCAGGTATCTACCTTTTTTAGTCTCTTCAACCCAGATTTGATCAACATCAATGCCGGCTTTTGCTGCAAATTTTTCTGCTGCAATGGTAGGATTTTTATTTTCATCATATCCGATTTTTTCAGGCGGTCCTGTAATAGTTGATATTTTCGGATTTTGCTGCTCTGCAAGATCTTCCACCATTAATGCAAGTCGTCGTGGCGTTCCAAATATCTTAGCTTTGCCATGGTCAATTCTTGATTTATCAAAAGCTGCAATAATATTTTTTTTAAAAGCCTTAAGTGCTGGGACAATATATCCTGCCGGTATCTCTTCAGTTCCAATTTCAATTAAAAGTTTATTCATCTAATTTGCCCCTCCGTTTTCCACTTTATTGTGTTTCAAAAGGGGATGCCCCATATCTTCTCTTTGAGTGATGTATGCCCTGGAACAAGCCCTTGCAATATCCCTGATACGTTTAATATACCCGGTTCGCTCTGTGACACTGATAGCGCCTCTTGCATCAAGAAGATTAAAGGTGTGGGAACATTTCAGGCAATATTCATATGCAGGGATTACAAGCCCTTTTTTTACAATTTTGTGGGCTTCAATCTCATATTTTTTAAACAGATCAAAGAGCATGTCCACATCTGCAACCTCAAAATTATAGGTTGACTGCTCTACTTCCTGTTGATGATAGACATCTTTATATGTAATTTCATCATTCCATTTAAGATCAAAGACATTATCAACACCCTGCAGATACATGCAGATTCTCTCGAGACCATATGTCAATTCAACAGGAACCGGATTTACTTCCACACTGCCTGTTACCTGAAAATATGTAAATTGTGTGACTTCCATGCCATCCAGCCACACCTCCCATCCTAGCCCTGAAGCTCCAAGGGTTGGAGATTCCCAGTCATCTTCCACAAAACGTATATCATGTTCCAGGGGATCAACACCAAGAACTTTCATAGAATCGAGAAATAACTGCTGAACATCGGGGGGAGACGGCTTTAAAAGTACCTGGTATTGATAATAATGCTGGAGCCTGTTGGGGTTTTCACCATAACGCCCGTCTGTGGGTCGCCTTGAGGGTTGTGCATAGGCAACTTTCCAGGGTTCCGGTCCAAGAGCTTTTAACAGTGTTGCAGGGTGAAAGGTTCCTGCTCCCACTTCCATGTCATAGGATTGTATAAGAACACAACCCTTTTTAGCCCAAAAATTGTTCAGGTTTAAAATTACATCTTGAAAATTCATTTTACTCCACTCTTTTTAAATTAATAATTATCAATGATCTGAATCCCTCTGTTATCAATTCCAGCATTAAGAATTTTTGCATCTTTAACAGGTTTAAGAATTTTTTTCCATAAAACTTTTAATTTGTTTATATCCGATCTTTCACCAATTGCCCAAAGGCAGCCGCCGCCGCCAGCTCCAGTAAACCTTGCACCACAATTAAACTCCATGGCATTTTTAAATAATTTTTTTCCCGTATTATCAAGCACATCAGGTGTCATTTCAAGTCTTAATTTTGTCTCCTGGTTCATCAGGCGGGCAGCTTTTGAGAAATTTTTACCTTTTACAGCTTTTGAAAATTGAGTCGTTAAAACAGCAATTTGTTCAAAAATCATCCTTGTTTCACCCTTTATAAAAGATTGAACCCATTGGGAGTTAATATCTTTGGAAACATGGGGTATACCGCAATAAGCAACAATAATATTTGAACTGAATGCTTCAATATCAGCATCCCGGTCAAAAATGGGAACCTGTTGGAACTCAGGAGATGTCTTACCCATTTTCCAGATCCATTGATTTACACCGCCAAAAGCTGCTGCAAGCTGATCCTGCATACCACATGGAACTCCTGCCACACTTGATTCAATATAGTGTGCAAGCCATGCAGCCTGTTCAGGGATTATGGGTTTATCAAATATTTTAAAAAATGCAGAGATAATAGCAACAGCAGCAGCAGAAGAACCTCCGAGAGCACTTCTTGGAGGAGAAGAAGACTCAATATGTATATGCACTCCATGCACATTAAAATAATTTGCACATGCAAACATCAATCCCATTGGATGATTAAAGGATACTTCATGCTCTTTGAAAACTGCACTTTTAAATCCTTTTGAAGAGACTTTGATATATCTTTTTTTAAAAGATGACAGGCATACCTTTGTTCTTGAATTAAGAGCAATGTTAAAACTTGAAGGAGTTAGATTTTGTAAAGGCAGATAAAATGTACTTATATCCAATGTTCCGCCGAGATCTACCCTGCAGGGAACAGATGTCTGAATTGTTCTTTGTTCAAGTATGTTATTAATATTCACTTTTTTTGTCTTATACTCCTAAGAAACTGCAAACTTTTAAAGTCCCTTCCAATATGAAAGGGAATAAAGGCTTCCAATAAAACTGCCCCCTCTTTCATGGCATAGGAGGAAAATTTTATTCTATCTGCTTTTTTGATATCTGTATTATTTATCCAGAAAAGTTGTTTTAGAGTTCCTTTGGAAACTGTCATACTGTGCTTAGATTTTTTTTTAAGACAATTTTTACAGATAATCTCTCCCTCTTTAAAATCAAATTCTATGTTTTTTTGTTGAAAATCATCAATAAATGTCTGGCATTTATTACAATTTTCAAGGTTGGGAGAAAATCCTGCAATGCTCATGAATTTTATTTGAAACAAAAGATTTAATACTTCTTTGGATATGGTATCACTGTTTAATGCTTTAAGGGCAAACAGTAATAAATCATAAATGTCAGACTGGGGTTTGTTTTCTTCAAGATAAAAATAGAGCAGTTCAATCCAGAAGCTTGCATAGGCAGTTTTAAACACATCATACCGGATATTTGCGAACCCCTCTTCAAGGTCAGATTTCGTAAGTATGGTCAAGCCATCCTTATTTTTTTTTGGAAAACTGCACTGGATATGATTCACACAAAAGAGATCAAAATGTCCTGAAAAGCGTTTGATACTCTTTTTTGCATTTTTTGCAATAACTGATATCTTTGCATTAGTACTGAAATCCGGCATTGACAAAACAGGCAACCGTTCCATTAGAGCATAATTTTTATATGAGCATTCTTTTTTAATGACTCAAGCCAGGTCGTAAATTTTTTTTCCGCTTGTGCGCTGTATAAGATTTCGTCAATTTCATCATGGGCCTGTTCATAAGTCTTTCCACCTTTTAAAACAATATCTTCAATATAAAATATCTGAAATCCCTGGGGAGTTGTAATTATATCAGTAAATTGACCCTTTTTTAATTTTGTTATTTCAGTTTTGATGTTGTCAGGAAAATTTTGTATATCAAACAGTCCGAGATCACCACCATCCTTCGCATTAGGTGCAATGGAATATTGTTTTGCAAGTTCTTTAAAATCCTTTTTGTCATCTAATTGACTTCTTATATCTTGAATCTTATCCTCTTTGTTTATTAATATATTTCTTAAATAATATTTTTTTTGACCGGAATAGTTTTCTTTATGATTGTTATAATAGAGCTGTATATCAGATTCCAGTACAACCACTTTTGATTTTACCGCATGATTGATCAGCTTGGTTCGCAATATCTGTTTTTCTATATTTTTACGATATTCTGTTAAAGTAAGCCCATCATGTTCCAGGGCTTTCTCAAGCTCTTCAAGGCTCATGGATTTTGAATCCATCATATTTTTTACAACATTGTCTATTGCATTGTCAGATACACTGATACGATACTTTATTGCCTCCTGGCTGGTTAAAGAGTTATCAATCAAACTATTTAAAACTTTTGCAGTGATCTCTTGAATCATTTTCTGTTTTTGATCATCAGAGTAAGCTGCTGCCTCAATTTTATTTCTATAGGCTGATGTCTCTTTATTTAATTCAACCAGAGTGATGATATCACTGTCTACAATTGCGACTATTTTGTCTATTACTTCGGCTGATACAGAACAGCTGAAAATCCAACAGATCATCATTAAAAAAAGAATACTCCAATTAATTCTCTTTTTCATTTTCATTTTTCCTGTTTTCTTGAATCCCTATTAAAAAACTTTTTAATTTATCCTTATTTATTTCCACTGGATAGGCCTTGTAAAGATTTTGTAGCCATCCACTATATTTTTCTTGAGTTTTTTGTATGCGAAGCCTTGTTACCAGTTCTCTCTCATTTTCAATCTTATCTAAAACAGTGGCATTGTCTTTTGAATCCTGATTGGTTTTAAAATTATTGTTATAAAATTCTACAATATCCCTGGGTGTGATTTCAATTTTTTCTTTTAATTCCTGAGCAATAAGTTTTTCAATGATCATATTATTTTTAAACCGTTTTTTCCAGAGAGGATATGATATGGCCTCTTCCAACAAAATTTGATCAAAGCTATCTTCTGGATACTCTTTTTTGAATTCCTTTTCAACTGATGCTGCTTCCTGGTCAGTAATATTAATTTTTTTATCAGCCGCAGCAGAGAGTAAAACAATCTCATCTGAAAGTATTTTAACAAGATGGATTACCATGTCATTATATTCTACTGGATCTTCCTTTATATCATATGGATATGCAGCTCTTTTTCGGTCAAGCTCTTCTGAAAAATCTAAACTTGAAACAGATATTAACGGAGTTCTAATTAAAAATTGAGTACCAGGTTTTTTTTCAGATTCACCACATCCGGTCAACCCTATAATGCAGCATATCAAACTACAGATAAAACTTTTTTGAAAAAAATATTTCACTTACTATCCCAACATTAATATAAATAATAATTCTTTTAACAAAATTAATAATTTTATCATTACAATGCATTTTGTGCAAGAAAATTCGAGATCAAAAGAAGAAATGGCAGGCAGTTAAATGATTTGGATCTTTCAGGTTTTTAAAAAGTTCAGGCTCTTTTATTCTGCAAATATTTTCAACATATTGACATCGTGTATTAAACCGGCATGCTGATGGAGGATTCTCCACTGAAGGAATTTCACCTTTTAAGATAATTCGTTCCCGGGTCGATTCTGGATCTGGTCTGGGAATAGAAGATAAAAGCGCTTTGGTATATGGGTGTTTTCCTCTATTATAGATCGTATCTGCCCTGGCAATTTCAATAATTTTTCCCATATACATAACAGCTATATTATCTGAAATATGTTTAACCACAGATAGATCATGGGAGATAAAAATATAAGTTAACCCCAAACTGTTTTGAAGTTCCAATAAAAGATTCAAAATTTTTGATTGGACAGAAACATCAAGGGCTGAAACGGGTTCATCACAGATAATAATTTCAGGCTCCAGACTGATAGCCCTTGCTATGCCGATTCTCTGCCTTTGACCACCTGAAAATTCATGGGGGAATTTCGAGAGATCATTTTGTGTAAGCCCTACCCTTTCAATTAATTTATAAATCCGGGAATTTAAACTCCCACTTTTTTTACCATGGATAATATATTTTTCTTCAAGAATTTCTTTAACAGTATGCCTGGGATTTAAAGAGTCAAATGGATCTTGAAATATCATCTGGAGATTCAGTGCAAGTTTTTTTTTCAGTTTTGAATTAAATTTTGAAATTTGTCGGTTTTTGATAATAACTTGACCGTCAGATGGATTATAAAGCCCCATAATACATCTTCCCAGGGTTGTTTTTCCGCATCCGGATTCTCCAACAACACCAAGTGTTTCTCCCTGGTTCAATGTAAAAGAGACACCATCAAGTGCATACACCCAGCCTGTACGTTTTAAAAATATTCCTCCTGTCACGGGAAAATATTTTTTGAGGTTTTTTACTTCAAGAATTACCATATCGTCCAAATACAAAAAAAGGGTTTTCTTTTGATACTTACTCTACTCCAAGAAAACCCTTAAAAAAGTTCTATTCAACAGTTACATTAACTGCTGCTGGTCCCTTTTGTCCATCTTCCACATCAAAAGTGACTTTATCACCTTCGTTAAGTGATTTAAAACCAGATGAATTAATACCTGAATGATGGACAAATACATCAGGCCCATCTTCCTGCTCAATAAATCCGTAACCTTTTGAATCATTGAACCATTTTACAATCCCGTTTGCCATTGTGACACTCTCCTTGACTTAAAATAAATAATATTAGTTTCAAACTTCTGGGTCTTGCCACTCTCACAAACTGGGTTTTCCCTTTAGAACGAAACTGCTAAGCCTTTCTCTTATAAGGCTTTGTATAGGTCTTATTGACTTTAAATTAAAAAATCAAGGATTATTTAAATAAAATTAATTTTTTTTTAAATAATCATTCTAAGCTCCATGACAGGCGACAGTGTGATTTTTTCCAATATTTTTAATTTCAGGGGTCGTTTTTCTACAAACAGTTTCAGTCAAAGGACAACGATCCGCAAATCTGCAGCCATGGGGCATGTTCATTAGTGATGGAACCTGCCCTGTAATTGTAGGCAGAATAGTTTTAGAATGTTTTGCAAGCTGTGGAATTGAAGTTAATAATCCTTTGGTGTAAGGATGCCGGGGGTGTTTAAACAGCTCTTTAACCCCGGCTTTTTCAGCAACTCTTCCTGCATACATAACAACAACATCATCACAGTTTTCCGCAATGACTCCGAGATCATGGGTGATTAAAATCACAGACATATTTAATTTTTTCTGTAAAGAATTTATCAAATCAAGAATCTGTGCCTGAATAGTGACATCCAAAGCTGTAGTTGGTTCATCTGCGATAAGAATATCAGGTTCGCATGCAAGAGACATGGCAATCATTACCCTCTGCCTCATACCTCCTGAAAGCTGGTGTGGATATTTTTTAATAATTTTTTCTGGATCAGGAATACCCACTTTCTCCACCATTTTTATGGAAGAGTCTCTCATCTCTTTGGAAGACAATTGGGGGAAATGAAGTTTATATATCTCTTTCATCTGTTTTCCAATTCCATGGACAGGGTTCAGCGCTGTCATGGGTTCCTGGAAAATCATGGAAATCTTTTTACCCCGGATATGATGCATATCAGTTACCGGCAGCTCAAAAATATTTTGATTGTCAAATAGAGCTTTGCCCTGAATAATTTTTGAAACAGGTTTTGGCAAAAGTCTCATTATGGAGAGAGCAGTTACACTTTTTCCACACCCTGATTCACCCGCAATGCCAAGAATTTTGCCTCTCTTGAGTTTAAAGCTTACCCCATCAACAGCCCGCACCACACCAAGTTCTGTATGAAACTCAACTGTAAGATCTTTTACATCTAAAATAGTATTATCATTTATAACAACTTTATCCGTCATAACAACCTACTTAGCCTTGAAAGTTTCATCTTTAATGACGACAGGTTTGAATTTTATATTCTGTTTTTTAGCATTGAGGGTTTCTTCCTTTTTATTTTCATCAATCCAGAACAGCCCTCCTGTTGTAGAGGAAAATGGGTCAAACAGGCTGTCAGAACGTCTGGTTCCATGGAAATCAGGCAGTTGGAGCCATCTCCAGTACCCAAGTCTGACATAGGGGACCATAAAAGTAGGGACAAAAGCTCCTGTATCGTGTATAACAGTCTGTATTTTATTGGATAATTCTATCCTCTCTTCTTCCTCCAGACTTGCCCTGTATTTGTCTATCAACGCATCTAAATCAGGCCTGTCAGTATTGGTAATATTATTAGTCTGGGGTTTGTGAGCATTATCAGAATGCCATCCCTGCCAGTAGGAGGGTCTCATGTTGGTACTCCATCCCATCCATGCCACATCATGTTTTTTTTCTAAAAATTTTTTAAACATGGCCGTGGAATCTAAACGTTCAAGGAGAAGCTCAACTCCTGCTTTTAATGATTCTTCTTTGAGTACCACAAGTCTTGGAGTATGCTCTTCATAACTATATGTTACCTTGACAGAAAATTTTATATTATCCTTCTGCCAGATACCATGATTACCTCTTAACCATCCTGCATCTGTCATGAGTGCATTTACTTTTTTTATATCATATTGTCTTGGTTTTATTTTATTATTGGTGTATTCCCCATATCCAAAAAAAGCCTGGGGCAGCCTGAAATAATCTTTTCTCAATACACTGTTTATGACTTTTTCTATATTCATGGCATGGGCAAAGGCATAACAAAGTCTTTTGTCCTTAAAAACAGGTTTATCCTGATTCAACCACATCCCCTGGGCTGATCTCTCCTTATCATTAAAAAACCATATTTTATTGATATATCCATTTTTAAACAGAGGAATATCTGATTTTTTATGCCAGTATTTTGGCATTGTTAAACCAAAAGCATCGAGTCTCCCTTTTTTAAAGTATTCCCATTGAAGGTTGAAATCCCTTATTACATCAAACACCACATAATCAACATTAAATCTGTTTTTCAGATATCTTTTATTTTGAGCCCACCAGTTTTTATCTCTTTTAAATTTGATAAGTTTACCTTTTTTAAAATCGGTTAATTGGTAGGCTCCTGTATTGGGAACAATTTTCCAATTATATTTTTGAACAAAAGTTTCATCAAGTTTCCCAAAATAGTGTTCTGGAATTGGAGAAATTCCCAGTTTCAGATGAAGATCAGGTACAGCTTTGGTGCTTTTGACACCAATGGTATAATCATCATAGACAATTACCTTATCTATCTCTTTTGTATAATAATCATTATACCATGGAGCAATAATATGTTCTGAACGCATG
>CAXMTQ010000024.1:311-6058 GCA_964196205.1 uncultured Desulfobacula sp. | reverse complement strand
ATAAATTCAAGGGAATAGACATAGTCCCAGGCTGTAACAGGTTCTCCATCTGACCATACAGCATCCTTGTCCAATTTAAAGTACATTGTTTTTTTATCATTACCAAAAGCCCAGTGGGTGGCAAGTTCAGGAATAATATTATCAGTGTTTGGATGAATATTAATCAAAGAGAGCTGATTGTCCAGAATGGCACTTCTAAAGGAGCCGTTTGAATCAGGCCCCACCACCCTGAATGTCATGGGAAAACTTATAATAGCAGAGTGAAGGATGCCTCCTTTGAGTGCCTTCTCAGAGGAAAAAACCGGGTCTGAAACATTTGTCAGCCAATTTATATTATCAGGAAGATCAGCATACTCTCGATTTTTATGAGGTATGACACTGTTTTTTATCTCTTTGTCCTGACTCAACTTTTCAGAATCGTTTTGACAACCGGTTATACAAAAAAACATCACCATTAATATACTAAAACAAACCCATCTGAGTTTCATGTTTTCTCCACTCTTTAGTACCATCTCTTAACTTTGAATTATCTCTTAGATTTATATCTTTTTATCAGATGAAACAATGAATAAGCAACTCTTCTTTTATAATTTAAGACAGCTTGACCTTGACCATCAAAATAATATCATATAGCATTGTTTTAAATCACCATAATAGAGAATAAGACAGGTTAATATGGACATAGCTTCTTTTACAGGTATAGTTTCCGGTTTATCGTTAATCATAAGTGCTATATATCTGGGCGGAGACCTTCATAATTTTATAAATGTGCAGGGCTTAATGATTGTTTTTGGCGGAACCATTGCCACCACTTTGATTACATTCCAGTTCAGAGATGTTATAGCTGCCTTTAAAGCTGCATATCTTGTTTTTTCCAAAGATAAGGAGGATCCAAATGATGCTGTGGCAACCATGATTAAACTGAGCTATATCAGCAGACGTCAAGGGCTTCTTGAGTTAAGTAATGTTAAGACAGATTCTCTTTTTTTAAAAAAAGCCTGCGGTCTTCTTGCTGACGGCTCTTCTGAAGAAGTCATAAGGGCAGCATTGACAACGGAAATTAAATCTCTTCAAATGAGACATTTCATTGTCCAGGATGTATTCAGGAAAATGGGCATATATGCTCCTGCCTTTGGAATGCTGGGGACATTGATAGGTCTCGTGCAAATGCTCAGCCGTCTTCAGGATCCTTCCAATATTGGTCCTGCAATGGCTGTTGCCCTCTTGACCACATTTTATGGTTCCCTGCTGTCAACCCTCTTTTTTCTTCCCATTGCAGGAAAGCTTCGTTCTAGAACTGTTATTGAAATTATAAATCTTGAGATTAAAAGAGAGGGTGTGATATCAATTATTAAAAATAATAACCCTGTTATCATATATGAAAAACTTTCAAGTTTTATATCCTCAAGACTGCGCAAACCCCTTGATAAAATGAACTTTAAAAAAGTGAAATGAGAGACAACACATATAACAGCACCTTTATCACATACGATGACGAGGCTACATGGCTTGTAACCTATGCAGATCTCATGACTATTCTGCTTGTGTTTTTTGTTCTTTTATATACCCTTGCATTTTATGAAAAAGAGAATTACAGACGTGCTATAGAAACCATTAAGGTTGAGATGAAAGCGAATGAAAATCTTATTGGTCTGATGGAATTGATGGAAATACCGGAAACCATGGATACTCAAATCACCATTGAAGATATCACTGGTCTTTATTCCCGGGATAAATCTCTGTTTAAAAAGATTACAAAATTTGCCAGGGTAAGCAGCCAGAAACAAAATATTTCAACAAGAATACTTGATGGCAAAGTTATAGTCAGTGTTAAGGGTAAAGCCCTGTTCAATTCTGGTTCAGCCTCTTTGAACAGTCCTGCTGTATCTATATTTGATGAAATCATTCAAATTCTTGATGATTATCCTGAATATAATATTAATATAAAAGGCCATACTGACAATATTCCCATATCAACAGATATTTTTCCATCCAACTGGGAACTCTCTGCAGTTCGTGCCACTACGGTCTTAAAATATCTTGTATCAAAAGGTGTTAACCCCAAACGTCTTACTGCCACAGGTTTCGGTGAGATCATGCCTCTTGTACCAAACAATTCTGAAAACAACAGGGCCAAAAACAGGCGAGTGGAATTTGTTCTGGAAAAAAAGCAATGATCCTGCACATTGATATGGATGCTTTCTTTGCTGCCATTGAACAGAGAGACAATCCAGATTTAAAGAACAAACCTGTCATTATTTCCGGCAATTCAAAAAGAAGTGTTGTTGCAACTGCAAGTTATGAAGCAAGAAAATTTGGTATAGGATCTGCCATGCCTGTTTTTAAGGCAAAACAATTGTGTGACCACCTTGAAATAGTTCCTGGTAACAGGAAGAAATACCAGGCTGAATCAAAGAAAATCATGAAGATTATTTCTCATTTTTCGCCTCTGATGGAACAGGTGTCCATTGATGAAGCCTATCTTGATATTACAGGATGTGAAAGACTGTTAGGATCTTTTAAAGATATTGCCCTTTCAATAAAAAAAGAGATATATAAGCAACTGGCTTTAACATGTTCCATCGGCATTGCACCTATAAAATTTTTATCAAAGATTGCCTCGGACATGAATAAACCAGATGGTTTAACTATTATTGAGCAATTCAGGGTAAAGGATTTTATTTTTTCCCTGCCCATACAAAAAGTCCCCGGCATTGGGAAAAATTCAATGAAGAGTATGCAACTGCTACAGATCAAAACCCTTGGTGATATTAAAAAATACAGCCTGCCTGTTTTAACTCAAAAATTCGGCAAAATGGGAAAAAGATTATTGGAGTTGTCCAATGGTATTGATAAATCAAGGGTGGAAACCAATTATATAAGAAAATCGATTTCCAGTGAAACAACACTTTTAAAGGATATTACTGACTTTCAAATCATTAGAAAAATTATATTGGAAAGATCGCAGATTGTCGGCAAAACGTTAAGGCAAAAAGAACTTGTGTGTAAAAATGTATTTATCAAATTAAAATTTTCTGATTTTTCACAAATCACAAGAAGCAGAAAACTTAACTCATTAATCTGCTCTTCATCTGCTATCTTTAATGAAGCACTCTTTTTATATAAAAAAGTTAAATTAAAAAAGAAAATAAGGCTGATTGGAGTTGGTGTCACAGGCCTTAAAGATAAAAACACCCCTGTCCAGATGCTTTTGATACAAGATCCTGACAATCACAATAAACAGTGGGAATCAGTCGATTTTGCAGTGGATTCAATATCAGAAAAATTTGGCATGGATATTATTAATAAAGCCTCTTTGACTAAAGATAACAAAGGGAGAAGATAATATGACAGATAATATACAAATCAAACTTGTTATTACCGGCAGAGTCCAGGGAGTCTTTTTCAGGGCTGAGACAAAAAAAACAGCAGACAGACTTGGCATAAACGGATATGTTAAAAACCTCTCTGATGGATCTGTTGAAGCGGTTATAAAAGGAGATCCAGCAAGTGTTTCCCAAATGACAGAGTGGTGCCGCAAAGGGCCGGCAATCTCAAAAGTCCAATCTGTAAAGACGGAAGAGATCAGCAGTGTTTCAAATTTCAACACATTTGATGTCAGATACTAAAGAGCTTGTAATGGTTCTGAAACCGATCGTTTATTAATTTCAGGCGATTACATCGATGACTGTTTTTCTGGATATTTTCCATTAATATCAACATAGAATTTTTTGATTTTTTTCATATCAGCATCAATATTGCCTGTTGTGTAAATCAGTGGCCCAATACCACCTGTTTTTCTTCCATAGTCCATAAAACCAAGACAAATAGGCACACCTGCACCATGAGCAATATAATAAAAACCTGTTTTCCAATATACAACTTTATTTCTTGTGCCTGATGGCGGGACAATAATAATTAATTTTTCACAACTATTGAATTGCTGTATTGTCAGATCAACAATGTTGTTGGTTTTTGATCTGTCAATGGGAATGATTCCCAGCCATTTCATTATACCCCCAAAGAGACCTTGAGTTAATGATTTTTTACCCATGGCATATATTTTTATTTTAAATTGGAATGCGATTAAAAGTGTGTAGAAATAATCCCAGTTGCTTGTATGGGGTGCTGCTATCATTACACATTTCGGAACATCTGGTAATTCTCCTTTGGCTTTCCAACCAATGCAAAATAATATTATTTTGCTGATAATCGGCATAATATGCCTTATTACAGGTGTATTAAAAATAGTTGTATTCACATAAAACCTCTGTTTATAAAAATGGATAAAAAGAGTATATAGTATGGATAATATATAAGAAACTAAAAAGGAAACAAATATGCCTATTCCCGGGAACCTTGTAACAACTGCCATGGCAGTGATGCCCCATACAGATGTTGATCAGGCCCTTGAAGCTGCATTAAGTCTTGATGTACCTTACTGGCCCCAGCTTCCTAATTTCAGCTATTATGAAGACATGTATGTCCAGGCAGGAGAACATTTTCCCGGTATTGTACTTGATATGGAGAATAAAACACTGAAATTTTCCATGGATAAATTTATTGAGGAGTTTGAAGAGACCATGGCTCATTTTGAAGATCCTGAATACTTTGATATAAGCACGACCTATTCTGTTGTTTATCATCGTTTTCTGGAACTTGATTTATCCTCCCGCCCTGCTATTCGAGGACAGCTTGAGGGGCCTGTCAGTTTTGGATTTAATGTTCTTGATCAGGATGACCGCCCTATTTTATTTGATGACACAATCCGTCCTTTTATGTTTGAATTTATGGCAAAAAGAATAAATGTGCAGTTAAACAGACTTAAAAAAAATAATTCAAATGCATTTATGTTTATTGATGAACCTGGCCTTCAGTTTGTCTTTTCTGCCATGTCAGGTTATGGTGAACAAAAAGCCAAAGCAGATCTTGATGAGTTTTTTTCAATGCTTGAAACACCTTGCGGCATTCATCTTTGCGGTAATCCTGACTGGGATTTCCTCCTTGGCCTTGATATGGATATATTATCTCTTGATATTCATACAAATGCAGAGATTTTTGCTGCCTGCACCCAATCCATAAAGAAATTTTTAAACAGAGGTGGTATTCTGGTGTGGGGCATGGTCCCAACCGGCATGGAATCATTTGAAAAAGAGAATCTTGATTTTCTTGCTTTTAAGCTCAATACAATATGGCAGGCCCTGGGAAAAAAAGGGGTTGATATTGATCAGATTGTAGAGCAAAGCATGATATCACCTGCTACCTGCTGCTTAGTGAATGATGACAAAGAAAAAACTGTGGAAAAAGCCTTTAAAATGACCAATGATCTTTCCCATATTTTAAAGGAACAATATAAGTCGATTTAATTTCTTTTTCTATTTTTCTTTAAAGCTACCTTTAAAGCAGCTGCATGAATCTCGGCTGCAACATGAACCGGGCTTTTCCCCCACAAAGGATCCCAGGAGGCTGGATCGGCTGTACAAAAAAACTGGACTTCAAGACCAAATCTTGTCAATACCTCTTTAATGGGCATGTTTTTTATTTTTTTTGCAGCATTCCATGTAGCACCGCATGGTGCACCTCTTAATACTTTGATTTCAGTGACTATATCTTTATCAATACTAATTTGAATATCAGGTGCACCAAAAATTCTATCATAATCCCCAAGACAGCCCTGCCTTGAAAGAGTACATCAGGTTGGTGAACAGATAGCTTGGCCCGTTGTTATTTTTTTCCCTGAAGCAATA
>CAXMTQ010000024.1:0-301 GCA_964196205.1 uncultured Desulfobacula sp. | reverse complement strand
AGGAATATTTAATTTTTCACACAAAGAGCTTAAATCATCGGAAAGATCCCGATGTTTCAAAAAATCAAGAACAATGTCTGCATCAATCGTTTCGGGTAAATAATCTGATGTATCATCAAGTACAGGGGGCAAAGGTTCATCAATATCAAAGGTTTTGATTAAAAATTGTTTTTCCCCGAATTTATTGATACCTTCTATTTTACTTTTTCCAGATCCATTTTGCTGGAAAACCATTATTTTCTGCATATATTAAAATCCTAAATCTTCGTTAACAAGAATAATTTTTATCCTCTCTTTTATA
>CAXMTQ010000023.1:0-15742 GCA_964196205.1 uncultured Desulfobacula sp. | reverse complement strand
CAAGAACACGTCGTTCATTTCCAATGAGTTCAGGAGCGATATGTTCATAGGCGTTGGGATTTTTCATAACTGCACTGACATGAACTCCGCCTTTGTGTGCAAAAGCACTTTTCCCCACAAAGGGTCTTGAATTAACAGGAGGAACATTGGCTGTTTCAGAAACAAAACGTGAAAGATTTACAAGTTTTCCAAGGTTTTGATCAGTGATGCAATCCTGGTTCATCTTAAGGGCAAGAAGGGGTATGACAGCAGTAAGATCAGCATTGCCGCATCGTTCACCATAACCATTGATAGTACCCTGAACCATGGTAGCTCCTGCATGTACAGCCATTACAGAATTTGCCACTGCCATGGCACCATCATTATGTGTATGAATTCCAAAAACAAGTTCAGAATTGTCTTTAACCTGAAGGTCAGACCTAACCTGAGGGTCACACTTAAAATGTTTGATTACCTCTTTTGTAATGGTTTCAATATCACAAGGAAGGGTGCCGCCATTGGTATCACACAGGACCAGGCATCTTGTTCCGCCTTTAAAGGCTGCTTCAAGAGTTTTTAAGGCGTAATCTCTGTTGTCTTTATAGCCGTCAAAAAAATGTTCTGCATCATAGATAACCTCAAGGTCATGATTAAAAAGATATTCTATACTCTCTTCTATCATGGAAAGATTCTCTTTTTTGGAAGTTTCCATGATTGATTCCACATGAAGATCCCAGGATTTTCCAAAAATTGTTATAACTGGAGCCTTGCTTTTAATTAATGCCTGAATATTTGTATCTTCCTTGCAGGTTTTTCCTGGCCGCCGGGTTGAACCAAAAGCTGTCAATTTTGCCTTTTTAAATTCTATTTTTTTTGCAAGTTCAAAAAAATGACTGGCTCCTGGATTTGATCCCGGCCATCCACCTTCAATATAATGAATACCTGAATCATCAAGACGTTTTGCTATCTTTACCTTGTCCTCAGGAGAAAAAAATATATTTTCTCCCTGCATACCATCTCTCAGTGTAGTGTCATATAAGAGAACTTTTTGTTTTATTTTTTGGTTCATGATTGTGTTTCCAGTGTTTTGTTTAATTCAAATTATCTTCCATTTTCACTTGCCAGCGCAATAGTTCCAGTAGAAGCAATCTCAATTATTCCCATGGGAGTTAGTAAAGAAATTATGGCATCATGTTTATCGCTGTTCCCTGACATCTCTATGGTATAGTGGGAAAGTCCCACATCCACAATTTTACATCTGAAAATATCAACAATTCTTAATATTTCAGCTCTTTTTTCAGGTTGTGCATTTACCTTGATTAAAGCCAATTGTCTTTGTACATATTTTTTATCTGTCAGGTCATTGACTGTAATCACGTTGATGAGTTTGTTGAGCTGTTTTTTTATCTGCTCAATAATATGGGGTTCACATCTTGTCACCATTGTAATTCTTGATATTTCAGGCTCTGTTGTGTTTGCCACACTTAAGGAGTCAATATTAAATGCCCGGCTTGAAAAAAGACCTGCTATTCTTGAAAGAACCCCTGGTTCATCATCTACAAGAATAGAAAGCAAGTATCTATCTGTTTTCATAATTATATATCCTTTCCCTATATATTTGACATCAAACCAATAGCATCTCTGTGATTGCCTGCCCTGCAGGAACCATGGGATAGACTGATTCTTCTCTATCCACAATAAAATCCATGACAATGGTACCTTTTGAGTTAAGCCCTTCTGAAAGGGTTGCTTCAACTTCATCGGGTTTATCACACCTTAAGCCTTTTGCTCCATAAGCCTCAGCCAATTTTACAAAATCAGGAGCATTTGCCATTGCAGTGGAGGAGTAAACCTTGTCATAAAAAAGTTCCTGCCACTGTCTTACCATTCCAAGATATTGATTGTTCAAGATAACAATTTTAACATCTAATTCAGACTCAACGGCAGTCATTAATTCCTGGATATTCATCTGTATTGAACCATCGCCTGCAACATCAACAACCAGCTTGTCAGGGCAGGCAGCTTTGGCACCTATAGCGGCAGGCAGCCCAAATCCCATGGCTCCAAGTCCTCCTGAAGTAATAAAATGATTAGGCTTGTCAAAGTGATAATATTGTGCTGCCCACATCTGGTTCTGACCGACTTCTGTTGTGATTATGGCTTCACCCTTGGTCAGTTCATATAATTTTTCTATTACAAACTGAGGTTTTATTATTTTTTCTCCCTGGTCATATTTTAAAGGGGTAGTCTCTTTCCACTCCTGAATCTGGCCTATCCACTCTGAATGAGGATCAAAGGTTTTGTTTCCCATCAATTGAATAATACCTTCCAGAGCAGTTTTACAATCTCCTACTATGGGGCATTGAACCTTTATGTTCTTATGTATTGAAGTAGGATCAATATCAATTTGAACAATTTTGGCATAGGGTGCAAATGTATCAATACTGCCTGTTACCCTGTCATCAAATCTGACACCTGCAGCTATTATCAGGTCGCAATTACCTATACTCATATTGGCTCGATATGTTCCATGCATGCCAAGCATGCCAAGCCATAAGGGATCTGATCCGGGAAATGCACCCAGCCCCATTAAAGATCCTGTAACCGGGATATTTGCCATTTTTGCAAGGGTGGTGATTTGCTCTGAAGCTTTGGAGAGAATCACACCGCCACCTGCAAAAATAACCGGTTTTTTAGCGTTTTGGATCAACTCCACCACCTTAGTTAGCTGTTTTTTATTGGGTTTGTAATTGGGTTTATAGGATTTTAAAGAGATCTTTCCTGGTTTTTTATAATCAATAATTGTCTGCATAACATCCTTGGGAAGATCAACAAGGACGGGACCGGGCCTGCCTGAACTTGCAATATGAAATGCCTCTTTAATTGTAGAAGCAAGTTTTTTTATATCTTTGACAAGGTAATTATGTTTGGTGCATGGTCTTGTAATGCCCACAGTATCAACTTCCTGGAATGCATCATTACCGATTAACGCTGTAGGCACCTGACCTGTGAATATAACAAGGGGTATGGAGTCAGAGTGTGCAGATGCAATCCCGGTAACTGTGTTTGTGGCTCCAGGGCCTGATGTTACCAGGGCAACGCCAACTGATTTATTTGCCCTTGCATAGGCATCAGCAGCATGGACAGCTCCCTGTTCATGGCGTACAAGAATATGTTTAACCTGGTTTTGTTTTGCAATGGCGTCATAAATATCAATAACTGCACCGCCTGGATATCCAAAAATTGTGTCAATCCCTTCTTCCTTAATCATTTTTAGAAGGATCTGGGCTCCTGTAAGTTTCATGTTTTAACTCCTTAGAAATTATCTTTAAATATGGCACCGTCGCCGGCAGAACTAACCATTTTTGCATACCTTGCCATATATCCTGTTTTAATTTTCGGTTCAGGTTTTTTCCAACCTGAAAATCTTCTCGCAATTTCCTCTTTGGAAATCAGAAGTTCAATGGTTTTGGAGGGAATATCTATTTTAATTTGATCACTCTCTTCAATAATTGCAATTAGACCACCCTGGGCAGCTTCCGGTGATATGTGCCCTATGGATGCCCCTTTGGTTCCTCCTGAAAATCTGCCATCGGTTATAAGAGCCACGCTTGCATCCAAACCCATGCCTGCAATGGAAGAGGTAGGAGTTAGCATTTCACGCATGCCAGGGCCGCCGGATGGTCCTTCATACCGGATCACAATTACATCACCTTTATGAATT
Organism: uncultured Desulfobacula sp.; assembly: GCA_964196205.1. Taxonomy (GTDB): domain Bacteria; phylum Desulfobacterota; class Desulfobacteria; order Desulfobacterales; family Desulfobacteraceae; genus Desulfobacula. The sequence goes on along the minus strand of CAXMTQ010000023.1, from coordinate 12,039 downwards.
TTATTGTCACAAATTGCCCTGGTTGCATCCTCTTCACAATCAAAAACCCTTGCAGGACCCTTATGGATAAGCATGGAGTCAAGAACAGCAGACTGTTTTACAACACAGCCTTCCTGGGCAAGGTTGCCAAAAAGGATGGCAATGCCTCCTTGTTGATGATATGGATTCTCAACACTTCTTATAACATTCTGGTTTTGTCTGATTATGGTTTCAAGGTTCTGCCCCAGGCTTTTTCCTGTAACAGTCAAGCAGTCAGTATGCAGCATATCATGATCTGATAACTCTTTCATGACAGCAGGAATTCCACCTGCAAGATCCAAATCTTCAATACGATCTTCCCCTGCGGGGCTTAAAGAACATAAATGCGGGGTTTTGTTGCTGATTTCATTAATCAGGTCAAGATCAATATCTAAATGGGCTTCATGTGCAATTGCCTTTAAATGCAATACAGTATTGGTGGAACATCCTAAAGCCATATCCACTGCAAGAGCATTCATAAATGCATTTTCAGTCAAAATTTTATCAGGAGTTATGTTATTATTCAAAAGATCCATGATTGTAATTCCTGTCTCTTTGGCAAGGCGAATTCTCTGGGACATGGGTTCTGGAATTGTTCCGTTTCCTCCAAGGGCCATTCCAATGGCTTCTGTAAGGCAATTCATTGAATTTGCCGTAAACATCCCGGCACAAGATCCACAGGTGGGGCAGGCTGCATTTTCAATATTGTAAAGCTGATCTTTTGTCATTCTGCCGGACTGAACTGCTCCGACTGCCTCAAACACTGTGACAAGGTCAATTTTTTTATTTTTATTCTCAGGGTGTTTGCCCGAAAGCATTGGGCCCCCGCTTATAAAAATAGATGGTATATTCAACCTTGCTGCTGCCATGAGCATACCCGGAATAATTTTGTCACAATTGGGAACCATGACAATGGCATCAAAAGGGTGTGCTGTTGCTGTAACTTCTATGGAATCGGCAATGAGTTCACGGGACGCAAGAGAGTAGTGCATGCCCTTATGGTTCATGGCGATGCCGTCACATATACCAATGGTTGAAAATTCCATGGGAGTTCCACCTGCCATGGTAATACCTGACTTTACAGCTTTAACAATATTATCAAGATGCATATGGCCGGGGATCAGTTCATTTGCAGAGTTGGCAATGCCTATATGTGGCTGGCTGATTTCCCTGTCTGTATAACCCATGGCTTTCATAAGGCTTCTATGGGGTGCTCTTTCAATCCCTTTTGTTGCTGTATGGCTTCTCATTTAATATATCTCCAAAATTAATAGGTCTTCAAAATAAAAAAAGCCGTTATCTGCCCGGTGGGGGCTGATAACGGCTTTAAAAAATTATTTTTAGGTTTATGCCACTAAGAGCCCCTTCGTATGGAGGTGTTAATAAGCACCTCCACGATAATAAGGACTAATAGTATGTTAATAATATTTAGTTTCATAATTTTATTCTACTTAAATAAAGTTTAATATATATAAATTTTATTTAACCTGAAGGTCACACGTAAGTCAAGAGAAAAAAATATTTTTTAAAATCCCAATATGCTCTACGCATTAATTTAAAACAGAACGTTCTGTGACCTGTTCGTTTATGAATCAAAAATGTATCATACAAAAAATCAAACATTAATGATTCTATTGAAATGAATAGGTTTCCGGAGCTGCTTTTGAGCTGGATTTGACAATCTCCTCACATTCAATGCTATTGCATTTCAAAGCAATATCTAATTCATCAGGAGAAAACTTGCGTTTTAATTTTTCTATAATTCGACGTGATGTATCATAATAGCGTAACAATACAGTTGCTTTTTCAGTTACTGCAATCACCTTTGCTTCAGCAGCTTCAACAGCCTTCAAAGCTTTATCTGTCTCTTTTTTATATTTTAAAGCTTTATCTTTCATCTTTTGGATCACTTCCAGGTTTCCTTTAATTACTGCAATTTTGAGATGCTCAGCATCATATTTAACTGGAAAGTATTTTTCCTGTGCCTGTTTAAGAATTTTTATATCTGTTTTCCAGAATCCATCCCAGTTCCAAAGCAGAGCAATAAGAACCACTAACAATAACAGACGAATTAAGATGCCATCTATGTAGTAGAATGCACGGCTCTTGGTTTTTTTTTGTTTTTTTGATGAAGTTTCTGTTTTTTCTTCAGCCATTTTTTTCTCCTTTATAAGCATGATTAAATATTTAACCCCAAACCCTGCAGTCAGCAAAAATGATTTGTAAGGTATTAAAATTATAATAAAAGTAAAGAGAACTTCTAAATTGGTATTTTATTTTTTTTTCTCCCCAAAAAAAGCTTCTCTATCCTGGCAATTATGCCAATCAAGGTAAAACATTTTGTCAATTAATGCAAAATATCAGATTTTACAAAGAAAGCAATTGGATTTTTTGATTTCTGACTTTTTCTTGGGAAAACATTCCCTGTAAAAACGGTATTGATTTTCTTGCAACTTAAATTGACAATTAGGAGTAAATTTATATATACTTTGGCATGTCAATTCATGATTCCAACAACCTTAAGGCTTTCTCCTGGTTTTTTTCAGGACTTCTTGTTATTCAGGGTGTATTATTTTTAAGACTTGGTTCTTTATCACTGGTGATGATAAATTGCTTTGTTCTCATTGTAAACATATCTAATTTATATTTTTTAAAAAACAGTAAGAGTGATCTGCAAGGTCATATATTCAATACTTCTTTTTTGTTCTATCTTGTATATCTTAGTTTTAAAACCGGGGGTTTTTTCTCTATTTCCATAATTTTACTCTTTTTTACTCCTCTCTTTGCAACTGTATTTTCTGATAAAAAAATCAGACTGCTCTATTTTGTTTTGGCTTTTTTAGTTTTCTTCTCTTTTTATCTTGAGCAGAGGTTGAATCTTGGCCTGTTTGTGACTCAGAGAATTATTAATATAAGTCTTTTCAGATTTTACAATTTTTTTGCTATATTGATCTGTTTTTTTGGATCAATAATGGTTTATACAAAAAAAAGTGATCAAATTAAAACCCGGCTCAAAGAATCTGAACTTAAATGTCAGCAGATTTCCATGGATGCTGATAAAGTTCTGGAAATCAAAAACGAATTTATGGCAAATATGAGTCATGAAATCAGAAATCCAATGAATGGTATAATTGGAATGATGCATGTTTTACTTGATTCTGATCTAAATGATGAACAAAAAGGATATGCAAAGATTGTTGACAACAGTGCCAAGGCTCTATTATCAATTGTTAATGACATACTTGATCTGTCAAAGATCACAGCCGGGAAATTTGAATTGGATATCTGGGATTTTGATTTGGATATTACCATTCAGGATATAATAGCTCTGCCTGAACTTCAGGCCAGGCAAAAAGGAATTGATTTTACCTACTCAATTGATACAAATGTACCATATCTTTTACAAGGCGATATCGGTCGAATCCGTCAGATAATTAATAATCTGACAGGTAATGCTGTAAAATTCACAGAATCCGGAAGAGTAATATTAAGAGTCAGTTTAAAATCAGAAGATAAAACGCATGCCAATCTCTATTTTAGTGTCGAAGATACAGGAATAGGGATCAAGGAAGATCAATTGGAAAAACTTTTTGAATCCTTTACCCAGGCTGATTCTTCTATTACAAAAAAGTATGGGGGCACAGGACTTGGGCTATCAGTATCAAAGATGCTTGTTGAAAAAATGCAGGGGGAAATTGGTGTTGAAAGTATAGATATGATAGGATCAACGTTCTGGTTTACCCTTAAATTAAAAAAACAATCCAAAAATAAGAAAACAGGTAATATTTTTACTCAAGATATCAAGGATTGTAAGATTCTTGCTCTTGGTGATATGTCATCTCTTGGAATTAATTTTGAAAAGAATTTAAATTCCTTGAATATTGATTATAGCAAGGCATTTGATATTACAGAGGCCATTGAAATACTTAAATTGGCCCATGATAACAAAAATCTTTTTCATATAGCTATTCTGGAGGCTAAAGAGAGTGATGGTTTTGCAAAAAAGTTTGCAAAAAAAATAGAGCAGGAAAATTTTTTTAAAAATATAAAATTAATGCTTTTGACATCTGTGGGCAGAAAAGGTGATGGAAAATTATTTGAGGAGATGGGTTTTGCAGCATTTTTAAGCATGCCTGTTGAAAAAAATCTATTTTTGGATTGTATCAAGGCTGTGTTATCAAGGCCAATTGATAATGACAACCTTATACCCATTATTACCAAATATAGTATAATTGAATCCAAAAAACAAAACAGGAAAATCTTGATTGTTGATGATATGGAAACCAATGTTTTAACGGCAAAAGCTTTGATTGGAAAACAGGGATACTCCATTGACCAAGCGAAAAACGGACTTGAAGCTGTTCAAAAACATAAGAAAAACAGGTATGATCTGATTTTAATGGATTGCCAGATGCCTGTTATGAATGGGTTTGATGCAAGCCGTCAGATACGATTGAACGAGAAAGATTTGATAGACTATGTTCCCATTATTGCCATGACTGGAAATGCATTTGAAAGTGATCAGAAAAAATGCTTTGATGCAGGAATGGATGATTTCATTGCAAAACCGGTTGATCCAACTGTTTTATCTCAAAAAATCAACTCAAACCTGGCAAAGAGTGTGGTACAAAAAAAGAAAAATCAAACAATGCAGGAAGAAAAGGGCAATGATGACACTGCAATTGAAAAAATAGAAATGGTTGAAACAAACCAGTTAATGCGTTTTAATAAAAAAGAGTTGTCCGAGCGTTTTGGGCAGGATGAAGAGCTTATTGAAATTGTATTAGACTCTTTTTTATCAGAGGCACCGCAATTATTGGAAAAGCTTGAGGATGCAATCAATAAAAATGATATTGAGGAGATAAGATCAAATGCCCATGCTTTAAAGGGATCTGCAGCAAACGTTAATGCAGATTTTTTGAAACTTGCTGCATTGGAATTAGAAAAAGAGGCAAAAAATGGCCAACCTGATTCATTTTCGCTGAAATTTGAGAATATCAATGAGGAATATAACGCTTTTACAAAGGCTGTAAAATCATGATTGAAATTGAATCCATGTCCATCCTTATTGTTGATGATATGAAAAGTATGCGTTTAACCATCCGTAAAATGCTGCAAAATTTAAAAATCGGCAGCAATTTAATGTTTGCAGAAAATGGAAGAGAGGGTTTGGCAATCCTGAATAAAGTAAATTGTGATATTGCTATAGTTGACTGGAATATGCCCGTTATGAACGGGATTGACATGCTTGATAAAATCAGGAACGATAGAAACTTAAGAGATATGCCTGTTATTATGGTTACAGCAGAATCCAAGCGGGATATTGTCTCAGACGGAGCTGAAAACGAAATTGATGCCTATCTTCTCAAACCCTTAACTCTTGCAATTCTGGATGAAAAAATAAGAACAGTTGTTGAAAAGGTCAACAATCCAGATCCTGCAACCATACATAGATTAAAGGCAAGAGATCTTGAAGAAAATCAAGATTACAATGGCGCCATTGAGCAAATTAGAATTGCATTGAAACACAACCCTTCAGCATCAAGGCTTTTAAGACAATTAGGATTATTGTATTTTAAAGTAAAAAACCCTGGTATTGCAGAAAAATGTCTGTTAAAAGCAGCAGCAGTTAATAAACAGGACATAATTACAAGAGTTCATCTTAAAGATTTTTATATAAAACAAAATGAACTTGAAAAAGCAGCGCAATATTTTCTTGAGATATTGTCATTGAGTACAAAATATAATGAAAAAGCCATGATTTTTGCAGAAAAATTATTAACAGGAGGTTCAAAACGCCTGGCCTTTGAAATTTTTTCTAAAATCATTATCAGATCAAAAAAATACAATGCTGTCAGGGAAAGAGTTATAAACATCTGTCTTGGTCATAATGAATTTGAATACTCTTTGTCACTTCTTGAACAGAGTCTGAAAAAGAATCCATCTAATTATGACATAGTTTATAAAGCAGGGTTAGTTTGCCTGGAAGCTGATGATACTGAAAAAGCATTAAAATATTTTATTGAAGTTGATCGTCATATCAAAGGTCATGTTAACGCGAAATTTGAAATCGCAAAAATATTGGTCCATAAAGGGAAAGTAATCCCGGCTAAAAATTATCTCACTCAAATCCTCACTATAGATCAAACCAACGAAGATGCGATAGCTCTTCGAAGAGAGATTTGAAAAATTAACAATGATTAATTTTTCATTTTCTAGTCCGGCGTAGAAACCCTGGTCCTGTGGGCTTAACCCAAATCCTGCCCCTCTGGGGTAGGATTTTTACTTTCTGACCTTCAGATTAATTATTGGAGACGTGGTTAATGGATGAAGCCATATACCCAGCTCCAAATCCATTATCAATATTAACAACTGCAATATTTGAACTGCAGGAATTGAGCATTCCTAAAAGAGCTGCCATTCCCCCAAAACTTGTTCCATATCCTATGCTTGTTGGAACAGCAATAACAGGAGCTTTTATCATTCCTGCAACAACACTTGGCAGTGCACCTTCCATTCCTGCTACAACAATAAGGACATCAGAGTTCATGATTTGTTTCTGGTGGGCAAAAAGACGATGAATACCTGCAACACCAACATCAAAGATGGATTCAACCTTGTTCCCCATGGCCTGGGCAGTTAAAAAAGCCTCTTTTGCAACAGGAATATCAGATGTTCCGGCAGAAAGCACAAGAATTTTCCCTCTGCCGGTGATGTCTGGCTCCTTTTTTTTAAGCCATAAAAATTTTGCTTCGTGAAAATATTGTGCATCTTTAAAAATAGAAGTTATTTTTTTAGCTTTCTCTTTTTCAAGGCGCGTTACAAGTACGATATCTTCATGAATAATCATCCTTTTCATAATACCGATAATTTGAGCACTGGTTTTTCCCTCTGCGAAAATGACTTCAGGAAAACCTTTTCTTAATGATCTGTGATGGTCAATTTGTGCATAATCTATATTTTCAAAGGAGATAGTCTCAAGTTTTGTCCGTGCACCTTCGACCGACAAAGAGCCATTTGCTACCATGGATAATACCTTGATTAGATTGTCCCTATTCATCCTATTTTCCTTAATTTAACTTTGGCGCTTTAACCAGGAAATCTTTTTAGATGTTTTTTCAACATTTTTTAGATCATTATTGGCTAAGTTGGTGTTTTTATTGCCCGGCTCATCATCAACAATGGTTTTAATTTGTTTTTCCTCTTGATTATCAGAAAGAAATTTGGAATACCCCCACTTATATCTTCCAAATTTACAATATCCCTGGACATTATTGAACCTGGCATCAAAATTCTTTCCTATGGAAATTACATTTCCTTCAATATTAGGAGTTAAATATTTTGATAATTCCACACTTCCTCCTCCTGAAAGAATAATGGAATCAATGTCCCAGTCATTTTCCCATAATCTGTTAAGATCAGAAGCAATGGCTGATGCAGCGTGGGTGTATACACGTTTTTTAAGATTTGAGATGTTATAGTCTTTACCCCTGATTTTGATCATTCCTGATTCGATAACTTTAAACATTCTGTATAGCTCTATGTTAATATTGCTCTCCTGCCTTAATTTATTGGCAATTATTGAAAAACATTTTGAAATACCAGTGTCCATGGTGGTAGAACCTCTTTCAATATACTGAAGATGATCAAAAATACTAAAGTCAGTTGTTTTAAAACCAATATCAACAACACCGAGCTTCTGGGTTGCAAGATCTTTGTTTTTTATTATTCCATGCTCATCAAAAATTAGATTAAATATCGATCCAATGGGTTGGGGAATTATATGGATTTTATCAATAGTCACTTTTTTTGTTACATCATCACCATCTCTATTATGAAATGTTATTTCATGGCTGCCTTTGATCATTTCTTTAAATTTTTGGGTATCTCTTTTTAAATATCCCACAGGCAGTCCTGATACAACATTAATAGGACCTGGTTTGTCCACACAGATACCAGCAGCAGCAATTGCAAAAATTTTAACAAAATCTTCAATAAGTTTCTTCTGATCCAGAGTAAATTCCCGAATATTTGATTGTAGTTCAGCATAGGAGCCAAGAAAATAGGACTTGCCGTCTAAAGTAATATGCAGATTGGAAGTTGAAGAGTCATCACCAAGAGATGACCTGAACTGGATACTGGTTGCATCTCCCATAAGCGATTTAAATATTACAGAATTTTTGCCATTATATGCTTTGGTATAACCAAATCCGACATCAATTCCAACGATTTCCATACTATTCTCCTTTGCATGTTTTTATAAGGCTCTATTATCGTATCAATTCAAGAGCTTCTTGATTATGATCAATAGCATTATGAAACAAGTCGCGTCAAGGAATAATAGGATGTGACTTTAAGGTCTTCTTGCACTTATTTTTTAAATATTATAAAAGTACAAAAAAATATTATTGTATGGGTAAGAAAAATGGAAAAAGATCGGGTCTTTGCTGATAAAAAAAAGAGAGTTCTCCCTTTTGAATTTAATAAAGAAGTGACTGATGTATTTGATGATATGCTTAATCGTTCAGTGCCCTTATATGCTCAGAGTATAAAAAGACAAGCACAGCTTACTGCCCGATATTATCAGGACAAAAGCCGTATTTATGACCTTGGATGCTCCCATGGAAATCTTGGTATTTTAATTTTAGAGCAATTTAAGGAGAGGATATTTTCCATGGTTGGTGTGGACAGTTCCAGGCCAATGATTGAAAAATATTCTAAACGTCTTAAAAAGCATGATAATATTGGACAGATAGATCTTATATGTGGTTTTCTCGAAGATATTCAAATTAAAAATGCATCTGTGGTTTTAATAAATCTGACCCTGCAGTTTCTTGACACAAAAAAACGCAATGACCTTATAAAAAATATCTATCAGAACCTGAATCACAAAGGTATTCTTCTTTTAACAGAAAAAACCATTCATCCATCAAAGCATATAAACACTCTTCAAAATCAATTTTATAAAAAATTTAAGGTTGAAAATGGATATTCACAGCTTGAAATCAGTCAGAAAAGAGACGCCCTTGATAAGGTACTTGTGCCAGATACCGTAGAAACCCATGCAAACAGAATTTTAAAAGCCGGGTTTACACATTTTGATGTCTGGCTTAAATGGTTTAATTTTGTCTCAATGATTGCCATAAAAAAATAGCTGAGGGTCACACATAACCATAGAGGTCACACGTAGAATGGAAAAACTGCTTGAAAAAATTCATGATCTTAGGATTGATCACTATTATAAAGATTTTGAAATGCTTATAAAAGAAAAAAGGAATTTTCTTGATAATGCTAAAGGGAATTTTTTAAAATTCAAAAATATTCTTGAAAATATTTCAGGTCATAAACCATCGAGAAGAGATTTTAAAGGCAGAGCCATTATAATCGGCGACAAATCAGACATCAGTGAAAAAGAACAGAGGATATTAAACACTCAATTGGAACAGCTCTGTCCCTGGCGGAAAGGTCCATATAATATTTTTGGAATTGATATTGATTCAGAATGGCAATCGTGGATGAAATGGGAAAGACTTGAAGGCCATATTGGAAATCTTAAAGGCAGACGAATTCTGGATATCGGTTCCAGCAATGGATATTACATGTTTAAAATGGCAGCAGACAATCCTTTGATGATCCTGGGTGTTGAGCCCCAGAGTTCATTCTATTTCCAATATCTTGCCATACAAAAAATTTTACAACAGGAGAATGTATTCTGCCTTCCTGTTCCCCATGATCAGCTGCCAAAGATGGATAGAATTTTTGATACAATATTCTGCATGGGAGTTTTATATCATCGAAAATCTCCCATTGAGATGCTTAAAAGTATTTACGATTCCATGCGACCTGGAGGTGAGCTGGTCCTTGAAAATCTTGTCATTGATTCTAAACAAAATATCTGCCTTTTCCCCAGAAATAGGTATGCAAAAATGCGAAATATCTTTTTTATTCCAGATCTTCTTGTTGTGGAATCATGGCTTTTACGTGCAGGTTTTACAAATATCCGTTGTGTTGATGTTGAAAAGACATCCTTTAAGGAACAGAGAAAAACCAGATGGATTCATACTGAAACCTTAAAGGATTTTCTTGATCCAGATGATCCTTATAAAACCATAGAGGGATATCCAGCTCCTGTCAGGGCTATCTTTATTGCCAATGCAGACAAATAGTGCCGACCGAAAACCTGATATATTACAATAGGATCGGATCTGACTGATAATTTGTAATATAATATTTACTCTCTTTTTCAAAGAATACAAGACCATCAAGATAACCAATATCTCCTGATGTTTCGTGTTTAAGATTCATTTTAAACTCTTTTATGGGGAAAATACTCCAGTCATGGGAGATACACAGGGCAATCTGGTTTTTTTTAAGGCTTTTTATCTGTTCAATCATAAATTCACATAAATTATCTGAAGTTTTTTCAGGGTTTTCCATTAATTTTTCATCAATACGCTTGTCAAACCAGTTGCGCAAAAAAACATTGGTTTCCTGTGTCTGAACCAGGCTGAGGACTTTTTCAACATCTTTAACAAACAAAGGTCCAAGCATTTGAGCTAAATAATTGTGATCAATTAACAGATTGTTTTGTTTTGTATACCCTTTATCAATTAAGTAGGCTGTTTCAATACATCTTCCAATAAAACTTGAACATAATTTTGGTACAGGGTTTGAGCGCAGTTTTAAACCAAAATCAAAGGCAAGGTCTTTGCCAATATCTGTCAGCCCCATAAATGCTTCTGGCTTTGCTTCTTTTGAAAAAAATCTGTCAGAGTGGCGGATAAGCACACTTATTTTTTTTATTCCATGGTCAATTGTTTTATTGATTGTATCAATGGTTTGTTCTGCTCTTACTTCATATTTCAGTGCCATCTATTTAGTAATCCTTTTTTTAATTTCATATCTTTTTATTGAATAGTTTTCATACTCTATGCTATAGGGATAGTCAAGTTTGACACAGATAGCTCGAACTATTTGCTATAATATTTAAGGAGAAATTTAAATGGCAAAGAAAATCAGTATCATAGGGATCCCCATGGATTTTGGCCAATTGCTCAGAGGCGTTGACATGGGACCTGCTGCTGTAAGATATACTCGATTGATCCCAAGACTCAGAGACCTGGGATATGAGGTGGTTGATACAGGAGATATCAATATTCCCATAAGAGATGATAATGCAAATATTGCCAGGGAAGATAGAGACAAAAATAAATTTGTAAACGAGATTACACAAATTTGTGAATCAATATATAAAGCCGGGAAAAAAGTTGTGCAAAAGGGGCATTTCCCACTGTTTCTCGGTGGAGATCACTCCATTGCCATTGGAACTGTCTCTTCAGTCACAAACAAAGAACCCACAGGACTGATCTGGATTGATGCCCATGCAGACTTTAATACTCCTCAGACTTCCCCTTCAGGAAATATCCATGGTATGCCTCTTGCCGCTTTAATTGGTGAAGGTCATGAATCTCTTGTTAATGTGGGAAGGAAAGGAGCAAAAATTCATCCTGATAATATTGTCATGATCTGTCAAAGGGATCTGGATACAGAGGAAAAACTCAGACTCAAAAAAACGGGTATTACGATATTCACCATGCGGGATATTGACGAACAAGGTATCAGTTCCATTGCCCATAAAGCTTTGATGAAATTTGTTCATCTGAAAAAATTCCATTTAAGTGTGGATATGGATGCTCTTGATCCAGTGGAGGCACCAGGGGTTGGAACACCGGTTCCAGGCGGCATTTCCTATCGTGAAGCACATCTTTTAATGGAGGTTTTTGCAGATTCAGGCAAACTGAGTTCAATGGATCTTGTTGAGATTAATCCAATTCTTGATATTGCCAATAAAACATCAGAGCTGGCTGTGGAATTAATACTGTCAGCTCTTGGGAAAAGTATTTTGTGAGCCAGGATTATTATGACCTGGATGATATTAAACTGCTTTGCAGAGATCTTAAAAAATTTGATCTGGTGATTGGGTTTAATATTATAAGGTTTGATTATAAAGTCTTGTCAGGA
>CAXMTQ010000022.1:1951-16081 GCA_964196205.1 uncultured Desulfobacula sp. | reverse complement strand
ACAATGCTTTTGTTTATGTTGTCAATTCAATGGAAGGTGGATCTTCTGAAAAACAGTCTGATATTTTAAAGGCGGAACAGGATCTTGATTTTGCAAGAGAATTATTGACAAAGGAAGGTTTGGAGTGTGAAGCTCAACAGAGCGTCAGAGGTCTATCTCCTTCCGAAGACCTTGTTAAGTTTGCCCAAGAAAATGAAATAGATCAAATATTTCTTGGAATAAGGAAAAAATCCAGGACTCAAAAAGCAATTCTTGGCTCAACCTCAAGAGATGTAATTCTTAAAGCACACTGCCCTGTTACAACCATTAAATATGATCCAGATAATATTAAAACCATAGATCTTTTAAAGGATCGTAAAATCCTTGTGGTTGATGATGAACCGGATATTCTGGAAACTGTTGAAGAATTACTGGATATGTGCTCCCTTGATACTGCTGCAAGTTTTGAAGAGGCAAAAAAACTCCTTAGCAATAACCAGTATGATTTAGCTATTCTTGATATAATGGGTGTCAGTGGTTATGATGTCTTAGAGCTTGCCAGAAAAAAAGATATCCCTGCCCTTATGCTGACAGCCCATGCCCTTACCCCTGAGAACTTGAAAGAATCCATTCAAAAAGGTGCAGACTCATATATTCCCAAAGATGAGCTTGCAAACCTCACAGACCATGTTGCCGATGTAATCAAGGCAAGGATAGCCGGCGAACAGGGCTATGGTGCCTGGTTCTCCATCCTGAAACCATTCTTTGATAAATCCTTTGGAAAAGGATGGAGAAATAAAGACAGATCTTTCTGGAACAATTTTGATGGAAAATATGGGGGGAATTTGCCAAGGGTTTAAAATTTAAATTTATGGGTGAGACTCTGACAAATTAATGATATGAAATCAGTTTGTCTTTAAGGCCTGAAAGGCGCAGGGCTGTTTTATTATTATTGAAAGCTTTTTTAAAGGCGTCGGTAGAACCAACAATTATCACAAGATATTTACCACGGGTCAAGGCAGTGTATAAAAGATTTCTCTGAAGCAGAGGGGAATGAGCACTTGTAAGGGCAATAATGACAGCTGAATATTCGCTGCCCTGGGATTTATGGACAGATATGGCATATGCCAGGGCAAGTTCATCCAGTTCCAGAATATCATATTCCACAATACGTCCGTCATAATCCACCATAACCTTACTTTCAGATTGAATAATTTCGTGGACTATACCTATATCCCCGTTAAATACATCTTTTTCATAATTATTTTTAAGGTGCATTACCTTATCTTTGGTTTTAAACAGGAAATCTCTGGTTTTTATGCCTGTTCTGGATTGATTTAATACTTTTTGGAGTTGCTGGTTTAAGTTTATAGTCCCTGCGGTTCCTCTATGCATGGGAGTTAAAACCTGTATTTCATTAATATGTGGAAATGCTTTTGGAATTCGTTTTGAACAAAGTTCCAGAATAGTATCTACAACCTTATCAGGATTGCGGTTTTCAATAAAATAGAATTCAGATAGTTCACCTGCTTCTGTTTTTTCAAAATCAGGCATTCGGCTATTTCTAATTTCGTGAGAATGCATGATAATAGGGCTTTTTTGAGCCTGCCTGAATATTTTTGTCAAAGAGAAAACTTTTATGCTGTCAGATTCAATAATATCAGATAATACATTGCCAGGACCAATAGAGGGAAGCTGAAATGTATCTCCCACAAGAATCAGGCCTGCTGTGGCCGGCATGGCTTCAAGAGCGTTGTACATAAGCATTGTATCCACCATTGATGCTTCGTCTACAATCAACATATCCAGATCAAGAGGATTGACATAATTTTTTTCAAAAGTGTGGCTTTTATGATCAAATCCAAGAAGTTTGTGCAAAGTAGAGGCTTTTTGCCCTGTTACCTCGGACAGCCTCCTTGCAGCTCGCCCTGTGGGTGCACTTAATACGGTCTTTTTATCCTGCATTTTAAATACTTCACACAATGCCCGTATTAATGTTGTTTTACCTGTCCCAGGCCCTCCTGTAATTACCACAACTTTTTCATCCAATACATTGGTGACAACATCTAACTGTTCTGAAGATAATTTTACGGCAAGTTTTACCAGTATCTCTTCAAGAATTTTATTTTTAGTGATTTTATTGTGTATAACAGGCATTGATAAAATGGCTTGAATTCTTGATGCAATACCTGATTCTGCTATGTAAAGTCTTGAGAGATAAATTTTTATATCAGCTGCTTTTCTACCATCTGGATCATGTTCCATATTGATTTCACCTGAATCAAGCAATGCTTCCAAAGCCGGTTCAAACTTATCAGGCTCTACTCCGGATATTCTTGAACCTGATTTAAAAATTTGAGTTTTCAATCCATAAACATGGCCATCCTGCTCTAAGGATAAAAGTGTATATATAAGGCAGGCCTGAAGCCTGTCTTCATCATCTTTTCTCACTCCTGCTTTTAAGGCAATTATATCTGCTATTTTAAACCCAATTTCGGGGATATCTTTGGCAATAATATAGGGATCATTCTGCAGAACATCCATGGCCTTGGACCCATAGGTTTGAAGAATCGCAGCAGCATGGTAAACGCCTGCTCCGTTTTCCTGTAAAAATTGCATGACTCTTCTGACTGCATGATGTTTATTCCATGCCTGTTCAATACTCTTTTGTTTTGCCTTTCCAATTCCACGGATGTTTTTTAATTTTTCAGGCTCATTTTCTATTATCTCAAGGGTATTTTCCTGAAAATGATTTACTATCTTGTCAGCAAGAGATTTGCCAATACCTTTTATCATGCCGGAACCAAGATATTTTTTTATACCTGAAATTGTGGCAGGCAGGACAACTTTATAAATTTCTATCTTAAACTGATCCCCATATTTTGGGTGGCTGCCCCACTGCCCTGAAATTTCAAGGGTTTCACCTTCAAAAACCCCTGCAAGATACCCAACAATAGTTACAGAATCACTGATCCTGTCAATACGAAGTTTTGCAACGGTATAATGATTGTCTGGATTTTGATAGGTGAACCGTTCTAAGATTCCTTTTATGGTGATCATCTAAAAATCAGCTCACTAACCACTGGGCAGCATCATACAGGTCAGAGGCAATATAATCAGGTGTGATTTGTTTTTGTAAAAGCTGTTGCTGCGCCTTTATTCCATTGCCGGTTTGAACCAGAATACCTCTCTTACAACCGGCATTTAAAGCACATTCTATATCCTTTGCACTGTCTCCCACCATGCATGAGTACTCAAGATCAATACTGTATTTTTTACAGGCTTTAAAGATAAGCCCCGGTTCTGGTTTTCTGCAGGCACAATGTTCTTCAGGGGTATGGGGACAAAAGAAAATATCTTTAATCCTGCCGCCTGCTTTTTGAACACCTTTTTTCATTTTTTTGAAAATTGCATCAAGTACTTCCCGGCTGACCATATTTCGCCCAATCATGGACTGATTGGTGATAACGATTACATTAAACCCATATTGATTTAAAAGAGCTATGGCTTGAGGGCTTCCCGGGATAAATTCAAATTCTGATTCTTTTTTAATATATTGGGGAGAGTCAATATTGATTACTCCGTCTCGATCCAGAAAAATTGTTTTGTCCATAATTTTTATACTTTTATTCTGCAACTGCAATGGCGTTATAAAAACCCTTTGAAATGATTTTTTCACTGAATCTTTCAGCATCTTTTAAATTTGTGAATTTACCAATTCTTACCCTGTAGAAAATTCCCCTGTGATCTGTGAACGTAACAATATGGGCGTTTTGATATGTTTTAGATAATTTAGATTTATATTTTAAAGCATTGGCTTTAACCTTGAATGCTCCTACCTGAACTGTAAAATTGCCTTTCCAGTAATTAACAGGTTTAAATGAAACAGGATTTTTTGTTTTTTTGGAATATGATGTAGCTTGTCCCAAGGCAGTGATTCTTACCTTTGCTGTTCCAGAAGCTACAATACCGATACGTTTTGCCCCTGTATAGGAGAGATCAATTATTCTTCCACGGATAAAAGGGCCGCGATCATTGATTCTAACAACAATTTTCCGGTTGTTTGTAAGATTGTGAACACTTACCCAGGTATTAATGGGCAGAGTTTTATGGGCAGCTGTCATGGCGTACATATTGTAGGTTTCACCATTGGAAGTTTTTCTGCCATGAAATTTACTGCCATACCATGATGCAATCCCTGTTTGTGCAAATCCACTGGCACTTGCAATGGGAGTATATTTAACCCCTTTTATTTTATAGGGTTTCTGTGTCCCGATTTTATTGCCTGAAGATGGGGAAGGAGTTTTATAAGTCGGTTTTTTTGGAGGAGGAATATGACTTGAACCATATTCATATTGTTTGTCAAGGGCACTGGAACATCCAAAAAAACTCAGGATCAGCAATATCAGAATTTGATAAATTATAGTATTCAAAAAATTTTCCTATATATAACAATCATGCCCTGTCAAGTAAACATAATGAAAGCTATGAATTTTGAGATTAACAAACTCACCACTCAATTCTCACTCAAGAGCCAACTCCAAAACATTTTTCATCTTATCTATAAAGTGAAATTCAATGGAATCTTTTATATAACCCGGTATATCTTCCATATCTTTTTTATTCCATAACGGCAGAATAATTTCTCTGATTCCCGTTCTGTGTGCTGCAATAACTTTTTCTTTAATTCCTCCCACAGGAAGGACCTCTCCTCTAAGTGTAATCTCACCTGACATGGCCAGACGTTTTTTCACACGTCTCCCTGTCATAAGGGAAACAAGACAGGTCAACATTGCCACACCGGCTGAAGGACCATCTTTGGGAATGGATCCCTCAGGTACATGGATATGAAGAGCATGGTCACTGAAAAAAGATTCATCAATTTTATTTTTTTTTGCATTAGCCCGGATAAAACTTAGGGCAGTGGTAGCAGATTCTTTCATGACATCCCCAAGCTGCCCTGTCAAGGTAAGCCCCTGACGGCCTTTCATTGCTACAGCCTCTATAAAGAGGATCTCTCCTCCATAGGGTGTCCAGGCAAGTCCAACAACGACTCCGGGGCTCTTAATTCTCAAGGCCATATCCGGCATGTTGGAAGCCGGACCTAAAATTGGATGCAGGTCTTTTTGTCTTATAACAAGGTAGTCTGCTTCTCCTTCGGCGATTTTACTTGCAACCCCCCGACACACTGCTCCAATCTGCCTTTCAAGATTTCGCAAGCCTGATTCCCTTGTATATCCTGTAATAATCTTTTTAATAGCCCCGGGTGTAAACTTTATCTGGCTTGATTTAAGACCGTTGGCCTCTCTTTGTCTTGGAACAAGATACCGGGTGGCAATTTTTAATTTATCAACTTCAGTGTAGCCATTTAATTCAAGCACTTCCATTCTATCCCGCAGGGGTGCAGGAATAGTGTGAAGTACATTTGCAGTGGTTAAAAATATTACATCGGAAAGATCAAAGGCAACATCAAGATAATTATCTGAAAAAGAAAAATTTTGTTCCGGATCAAGGACTTCGAGAAGAGCAGAAGAGGGATCTCCTTGGTATGATGAACTTACCTTGTCAATTTCATCAAGCATAAATACAGGATTTTTTGTACCTGCTTTTCTTAAATGCTGAATAATTCTTCCAGGGAGTGCGCCCACATAGGTTCTTCTATGGCCTCTTATTTCTGCTTCATCACGAACTCCACCAAGGGCAATCCTGACAAATTCCCTGCCAAGAGCTCTCGCAATGGATATGCCAAGTGATGTTTTTCCAGTTCCAGGTGGGCCTGCAAAACAGAGTATGGGGCCCTTGGAATCATGTTTTAACTTTCGCACGGCAAGATACTCAAGGATTCTCTTTTTGGGTTTCTCAAGACCATAATGGTCATTATTCAGTATTTTTCTTGCCTCTTTAATATCAAGCCTGTCTTTCGAGCTTTCATTCCATGGTAAAGAGGTCAGCCAGTCAAGATAGCTTGAGGCAACTACATATTCAGAAGAGGAAGGATGCATCCTTGCCAGGCGATGCAACTCACGTTCAGCTTCTTTGAGTGCCTCTTCCGGTAAATCCTTTTCTTCAATTTTTGCCCGGTATTCTTTTATTTCAACACTCTCTTCTTCAGTCTCTCCCAACTCTTCTTTGATAGCTTTAAGCTGCTGGTGAAGATAATATTCCCTTTGGCGTTTATCCATATCTTCTTTTACCTGGGTCTGGATTTTTGAACCCATTTCAAGAATTTCCAATTGATCATTGGCAAGACGAGTCACTTTTTTCAAACGTTTATTGGCATCAATAAGCTCCAGTACTTTTTGCTTCTCTATTACCGGGGCATTTATAGTGGATGCCACCATATCAGCAAGTACACTGGGTTCTTGTATGGTGCTGACCATGTGACCCATTTCTGCAGGAAGCCCTGGGGATAACACTATTATCTTTTTATACTGCTCAATTATATTAGACATCAAAGCCCTGTTTTCTTTGTTCCTGTCAGCATTTTTACTCTCCAGGACATTGATTTCAGCCTGCATATACTGCCTGTTTTTTAAGAATTTTTTGACCTTGAAACGGTTCATGCCCTGAATTAATATCTGAGCTTTATCATCTTCCATTTTAGACATTTTTAAAATAGTTGCTATGGTACCTATTCGGTGAAGGTCATCTGAGGTATGCCTTGAGTTCATGTCAGATCTTTTGGATAAAAGCAAACCCAGTATCCTGTTCCCAGCCATTGCTTTATCAAGCAATCCTATCATTTCCTGCTGAATCAAAACCAGGGGCAGCACCATTTTGGGGAACAGGTTGGTATCAACAATGGGTAGTATAGGAAGAATATCCGGAATGTTATCTAATGATATATTGGGTGAGGGATGTTTGAGATCATCCATTATTTTTTAAGGTTCCTTTTTGGAATCTATAACTTAAATAAAATCTATGGAAATATTTTCTTTGCTCTTGATATTCTTTCTTAACAGTTTTCCTAAGGAAAGCTCAAGAAATCCATTGGAAAATACGGCTGATACTTTTGCAACATCAATTACGCTCGGCAGGTATAAAACCCGTTCAAACTGTCCGAATTGAATTTCTGCAAGTCTGTACGTGGCAGTTCTGTCAGGGTGATGACTGTTTCTGCTGCCTGTTATCTTGACAGCTTTATTACTTACTTCAACAATAATATCCTCTTTTTTTACACCTGATATCTCTGCATGGATAATAATCTCTGTTCTTGTTTCAAATATGTCCATCTGGGGCTTCCAGATTCGTTTTGAAAAACAAAACATGGGATTGACAGTCTGAAACATCTCTTCAAAAGATTTTTCTGTTGTCTCCTGTGCTTCTATGTGATCTCCAAACCGAATTTTTATATGCTTCATATATAACTCCTGATGATACCATTAAATCAGATCATCTGACTATTTATTAAGGATACCAGTTGACTTGAAATTTGTAAAGTTTATTCAGGTTTTATCCAAGATTTTTCTAAGAGCACGAGAAAATTCATTCAGGGAAAAGGGTTTTTGGATAAACCCCTGGCACCCCTGATTTAGCAAGTCTTCTATTTTACCATCCACTGTATACCCCGTGGATATCAATATTTTAGAGTTTTCCTGGATCTTTTTAATTTCTGCAAAGGCTTGGCTCCCATTCATTCCAGGCATGATCAGGTCCAGAACAACCAAAGAGATCTTATCTTTATGAATTTTAAATATTTCAACAGCCTCAAAACCATCTCTTGCCACAAGGGGCTTATACCCTAATTCCTCTAAAAAATTTTTCCCGATATTTACAACTTCTTCCTCATCATCAACCAGTAATATAGTTTCCGATCCTTCCTGCCTTTGTGTAATGTCATGGGACTCCTCAACTGTTTCTTGTACATCATAATTATCAGATTTTGGCAGCCACACATGAAAACTTGCGCCTTCTCCTATATTGCTGTCAACAAGAATAAAACCATCATGGTTTTTTACAATACCATAAACAGTTGACAAACCAAGTCCCCGGCCTTTTTTATCATCAGTGCCTTTTGTGGAAAAAAACGGGTCAAAAACTCTTGCCTGGGTTTCCTGATCCATACCAATACCAGTGTCTTTTATGGTCACCTTAATATATGGACCCGGATGAACCTCAAAAGGGTATTCATGATTTTCGTCAATAACACTGTTCTGAGTTTTAATAAAAATATCACCCTGCTCCGGCATTGCCTGGGAAGCATTGATCAAAAGATTCAAAAAGACCTGCTCAAACTGGGTGTGATCTGCATCAACAAGATGCAGGTATTCATCATAGCATTCATGCACCACAATATCTTTTCTAATGGGAGCAAATATTTTTAAAGAAAGAGGAATCAATTCATTAATATTCAGTGTAGAAATCTTATATTTCCCCCCCCGTGCAAAACCAAGCAGGTGCTTTGTAAGATCTGCAGCTGTTTTCACAAGTCGTCCTATATGTTTTGTATGGGATTTAACTTTTTCGACAGCATTAATATCAATCTGCATTAAAGAGAGATGTCCCTGTATCCCCATTAAAATATTATTGAAATCATGGGATATTCCCCCTGCCAGCACCCCGATTGCTTCCATTTTCTGGGCTTGCTGAAGCTGAATCTGGAGTATTTTAAGTTCTGAAATATCAGTGATAACGAAAATAAATCCCTTTGAAGGATCTTGTTTATCAAGTTTTGAAACCCTGATCCTGCAGTGTAAAAAGGTGCCATCCTTTTTTACAAGTTTTGTTTCAACAAGCCCTTTTTCATGTATATCTAATTTGGAATAGAGATCTGTTCCGACTCTCTCATACTCTTGCCGGTCGGCATAAAAATTTCTTGTATTTTTACCTATTAAACAATTTGACTCATGACCAAGCATTGAACATAAATTATCATTGGTCCAGTAAAGAACCCTGTTTCTAATTATTCCAATGCCTGCAGGTGTGGAATCAAACACTGCCTGTATTTCCCCGGGACTTAAAGACCGGCCGTTTTCATGGGACAACTGCAATAACTCTGACTGATCTCTGGATTTTTTCTCAAAGTTGTTAGAATCTATTTTCAATAAAAATCACCTTTGGCGGTTTCATGATTTGACTGATCCTTGACTAACTGTTAAGTAAAGCAAATTTTTGTAAAAAAAACAAGAGAATAGTGAATGATTGTTAAAAAAAATATCCAATTTTTGCTTAAATACTATCCTTCCTTGATAAGCGGCCTTTTTTTAACCTTATCTTTTCCGGATACCCATATTGCCTGGCTTGCATTTTTTGCCCTGGTTCCCCTGCTTGTGTCTATACAATCCATGACACATAAAGAATCATTTTATGCTGGTTTTATTACAGGAATTTCCTTTTTTTTAACCCTTATTTATTGGATTGTCCCAACTATTCATGTCTATGGAGGGCTTCACCTGATTCTTGCCTTTGGTGTACTTACACTTCTATGTCTGTACCTTGCTTTATATCCTGCAATTTTTGCTTTTACCCTGAAAAAATTGCGGTATGGGTTATATACGCCTTTATTGGCAGCATGCATCTGGACAGGACTTGAATATATCAGAACATATGCGTTTACAGGTTTTTCATGGGGAGCTTTAGGCTACAGCCAGTATGAGAACCTGGCATTAATCCAGATTGCCGATTTTACAGGAGTTTATGGAGTCTCCTTTCTTATAATCCTTGTCAATAGTTCTCTGGCGGTTCTCTATATGAATTTTAAAAAAAAAATAGCAGGACAATATATTATTCCGGTTATTTATAGTACTGTTCTAGTTATTGGTGTTTATATATACGGCAGTCAAAAAATTAATAATATTGATTCTCAAATTAAAAAAGCTAAAAAAACAACCATTAGTATTATTCAAGGGAATATCAAACAAGATTTAAAATGGAGTGATGAATTTAAGATCCATACCATTGAAAAATATATTCAGCTTTCAAAAAGCCAGATTAAGAAAAACCCTGATCTTGTGATATGGCCGGAAACAGCCCTGCCATTTTATTACGGGCTTGATCAAGTATTATCAAACCATGTGAATCAATGTGTTAAATCATCAAAAACAAATTTTCTTATTGGAAGCCCGGCATTTGAACTTGATAAAGAGGATACAAGGTTTTATAACAGGGCATATATGTTCGATGAATTTGCTGATATTACAGGGACTTACGATAAGAACCACCTTGTGCCCTTTGGAGAGTATGTGCCTTTTGGAGACTTCCTGACTTTTCTTGGAAAAATCACTGCCCAGGCAGGAAATTTTTCTGCTGGAGATCAGGCCTTTTTACCCCTTGAATTCAACAATCATAATCTGAAGGTCACACGTAAAACAGGAGTTCTCATCTGTTTTGAAATTCTGTTTCCTTCCATTTCTTCAAAGTTTGTAAAAAATGGAGCTGATATACTTACCACAATCACAAATGATGCCTGGTTTGGACAGAGTTCTGCTGCCATGCAGCATTTTTCCATTTCAGTATTCAGGGCTGTCGAAAATCGCAGAACCCTGGCAAGGGCAGCAAACACTGGGATTTCAGGATTTATTGACCCTAAAGGAAAAATTATTAAAAGAACATCTTTATTCAAAGATACAGCAGTTACCCGACAGGTTCCTATGTTAAATAGTCTCAGTTTTTATACAACGCATGGTGATGTCTTTGCTATAGGCTCAATTCTTGTCACTCTTGCCTTCCTTACCTGGATATTTATCATAAGAAAATTCACATAACCCGTTCCGATCAGTTCACCTTGTGGTCGCTACGTTGGAACTTGCAAGAAATATGGTTTTCATGTTAAAAAGATTTATAACTTTTAATTATTCAGGATTAAAGCCAGGTTGATGGCTGGTAACAGGAGAAAATAAAATGAGTATAGAATTAAAACAGGATATCCAAACCATATATTCCACTGCAGATAAACTCAGGGAGTATCTTTGACCTGCCTGTAAAACAAAAACGTCTTCGCGAGCTTGAACATATACTTTCCCAGAAAGATTTCTGGGATAATTCAGATAAGGCTGCTGCTCTTTTAAAAGAGAGAACATATATTGCCAATCTTATTGAAGAGTGGGAAACTATTTATAAAGATATTGAAGAAGCTGACATACTTCTTGATCTTGCCCTTGAGGAGTCAGATAAAGAGAGTGAGAATGAAGTTGCAGATCTCTTATCCGGGCTTGAGAAAAAAATAAAAAAATTTTCAATCCAGATTACCCTTGACGATGAAGATGATACAAAAGATGCCCTTGTTTCCATTAATGCAGGTGCAGGTGGAACAGACTCCCAGGACTGGGCGGAAATGCTTTTTCGCATGTACACAAGATGGATTGATAAAAAAGGTTATAAATTAAAAATTATTGATTACCAGCCCGGAGATGAAGCCGGCATTAAAGGTGCCACCTTTAGTGTTTCAGGGAATAACTGTTATGGGTTTATGAAGGTTGAATCAGGGGTTCACCGTCTTGTAAGAATATCTCCCTATAATGCAAGCGGCAAACGCCACACCTCTTTTGCATCTGTATTTGTATATCCTGAAATCAAGGACGAAATTAAAATTGATATTGACGAATCAGACCTGAGAATAGATGTTTACAGAGCAAGCGGAGCTGGTGGACAACATGTAAATAAAACCAGTTCTGCCGTCAGAATAACCCATCTTCCCACAGGCGTAGTTGCACAAAGCCAGCAGGAGTCTTCCCAGCACCGCAATAAGGATATAGCCCTTAAAGTATTAAAATCAAGGCTTTACCAGATTGAAAAGAAGAAACAGGATCAAAAAATGCAGAACCTTCATGATGGCAAAGATGATATTGCCTGGGGTTCTCAGATAAGATCCTATGTTCTGCATCCCTATCAAATGGTTAAAGATCATAGAATAGATCTTGAAATAGGTGATGTGGACAGAGTCCTCAACGGAGACCTTGATCAATTTATAGAAGGAGTTTTACTCTCTTAAGAAAATATGAAAATTGATAATCACCAGGAAATTCTTGCAGAGATACACCAGTGTATTCCAGTGCTTGAAAAAATTGTAAATAATTCTGAACTTCTGGCTCATTTGCAAGAATCAGAACGGATTGCTCTTATTACTGCAGCGGGAAAAATATCCCGCCCTGATAAAGAAGAGATAAAAAAACGCAACAAGGATAAAAGAGAGCAAAAACGCAAAGCCATTATAAAAAAAGAACGCAGAATAAGAGCTGCCACAGGAATTCGCAAGGCTCGAAAAACAGAAGTTTTTACAGCACCGCAGCAGATCACATTTAATAGTTCAGAATCTTATAAAACAGACAATACATCATATTTGGAGACACCCCGCAATTGTTATGTATGCAAAGCTGAATTCAGACAACTCCACCATTTTTACGACACCATGTGCCCGAAATGTGCCCGGCTCAATTATGAAAAACGTTTCCAGACAGCCTCTTTAAAAGATCAGGTGGTATTAATAACAGGATCGCGACTCAAAATTGGATATCAGGCAACACTAATGATGTTAAAAGCAGGAGCAAAGGTCATTGCCACCACAAGATTTCCAAAGGATTCAGCTTTGCGGTTTTCAAAGGAACCAGGTTTTTCTGAGTGGGGGCACAGACTCCAGATTTTCGGGCTGGATCTGCGCCATACTCCAAGCGTGGAGCTTTTTACAGATTATATAAGAGAAACTTATAAACGTCTGGATATTCTCATCAACAACGCTGCCCAGACGGTACGTCGCCCTCCAGGATTTTATGCCCATCTTATGGATAATGAAACAAAACCAATGAAGCAATTGCCAACTCAGGCTCAAAGCCTTCTTGGAAAATACCAGACCTGTATTTCACAATTAGAATATGGTCAAGGTCACAATTATAGCGAAAATCAGAATATAGGCAGAGAAAAAGCTCTGCCTGTAACATGGAATGGCACAGCTCCAGGCGTAGGCTTGCGCATGTCAGCAAAATTGTCACAGATTCCTTACTCCTATGATAATTCCCTTGATGTACCAGAAGTTTTTCCTGCTCAAAAACTTGATGCAGACCTGCAGCAGGTAGATCTTAGAAAAACCAATTCATGGCGGCTGCGACTTGGTGAAATCCAGACATCGGAGATGCTGGAGATTCAACTTGTCAACTCTGTGGCTCCTTTTGTTTTGTGTAACCGGTTGACAGAACTAATGAAAGAAAATCATACAGGGCAAAAACATATTGTCAATGTTTCAGCCATGGAAGGAAAATTCCTGCGTTTTAAAAAAGGAAGCCGTCACCCCCATACCAATATGGCAAAAGCTTCTTTAAATATGCTTACCCATACAGCAGCAAGCGATCTTGCCAAATACGGCATTTTCATGAACAGCGTGGATACAGGATGGGTAACAGATGAAGACCCTGCGGTACTTGCAAAACAAAAGCAGGACTGCCACGACTTTCAGCCGCCTTTGGACATTGTTGATGGGGCAGCAAGAATCTGTGATCCTTTTTTCCATGGTATCCTAACAGGAAAACATTGGTGCGGCAAATTTTTAAAAGATTATTTTCCCATTGACTGGTAATGTTTTTTATCGAAACGGTTCAGGATCAATTGAAAAGCGTTTCATAATCTGCTGCAGGGCCTGGCGGTCCATATTGCACTGCCTGGCAGCCTGGGTAATATTTCCATTGGCTGCGCTAAGCCTTGCACCAATATAATAATGGTTAAATTCATGGAGCAGTTTTTCTTTTGCCTCTTTATATGGCAATGAGGCAATAGTGTCGTTATAAAATCTTTTATGGCTCTCTTTTTCCATTTTTATATCCTTTAAAGGAATATCAGAGAGAGCAATATTGTCTCCTTTTGAATACAAAATCCCCTGAACAATAATATTTTCAAGTTCTCTTACATTGCCCGGCCATGACTGTTTCATCAAGAGATCCATGACTTCTTCAGAGATTATTTTTGCCTCTTTATTTAACTTTTTGCACTGCTTTGCAACAAGGTGTTTGGCAAGAATAGGGATATCGGTAATTCTGTCTCGTAAAGGAGGCAGTTCAATGGGAAGAACATTGAGCCTGTAAAAAAAATCCTGTCTGAATTCATGATCAGCAATTTTCTGCTCAAGATCTGAATTGGTAGATGCGATAATACGAACATCAACTTTTTTAACTTTAGTATCCCCAAGGGGTTTTATCTCTTTCTCCTGGAGGACTCGCAACAGTTTAG